>DATDGA010000218.1:0-1863 GCA_036522335.1 Burkholderiales bacterium | reverse complement strand
ATCAAGCTTTTTTGCCCCTAATAACCATGAAGGGTATCCCGAGGATACCCCGTTAACCCCGTCCCCGGTTAGCTATGCTAACGAGCAATGGCAAAATGCTGCACCCCCCCCGCGGGCGCGCGTGTGTGCGCGGGAGACCTCGAACCCTCCGCCGGATCAAATTCCGCAAGAAACGACGAAATTTGATCCAAATCCGCCTGCGCTTGCTTGCTCGACGAAAAAAGACGACGAGACGACGAGGACGGAGACGAGGACGGCTCAGAGGGAGGAATCAACACCAGCACCTGCTCTCCCAGCCACGCCTCCCGCCATGCCGATCCCGATCAGCATCGAGCTCCAAAGCGAACTCTTTCGTCTCGGAGTCACCTCTCGAGGAATCCTCGAGATCGGCTCGCTCCCCGACGCAGAGAGGCGCGCCCGACGGAACATCGACCTCGGACGCCACCTCGCGCCAGGCGTCCGCAACCCCGCAGGCATCCTGATCGCGGCGATCAGGCAGAACTACGCGACCGCGCACCCGATCCCAGGCTCCGAGTGGGAGGCCGCCCAGCGGCGCGAAAACGCCCAGAGGTTAGCCCCTAGGCGCCGCGAGCCCGAGCGCACCTTCGCGCCGATCAAACCGCCGGAACCACCCATCGCGACTCCGCCACCGAAGCAACCTCACTCAGAACCCGCTCCCGAGCCACCAAAGCGGGTCGATCTGAGTGACGATCAGATCGCGCGAGTCAAGGCCGCGTTCGCGGCCGGCAAAGCCCACGCTGCCGACAGACAGGTCGTTCGCAACGCCGAGGCCTCAGACTCCCCCCTGCGCCGGTCGATTGACGTTGCTTTCGATTTGCCAAGCCCAGCCCTCGGCGGGCTGAAACGACTCGGTGATCTGTCGCGGCCACAACGGCTTGTTGATCGCGGAGTACGGGGACCCTGAGAGATTGATCTCGGCCTGTATCCCCATCCGCACCACCGTCGCTGGTGACGCCCCCTTCGCATTCGGCGCCGAGAGCAGCCCCTTCCGCACCGGCACCCTCATGGAGACCTGGAATTCATGCAAGAGAATCTGGCGATAATACTTCTGGGCTATGTCTGCGCACTGCTGGTTGGTCATCGGTGGAACCCAACGCTCGTAGACCTGCTTACCCGAGTAGTTCGCAGGCGCGGAGAGGGTGCCTTCGGTGCGGCCGCCGCTCGTGGTCGAGGAGGTCGCGGTCGTGACGCCGGTCTGCGGATTGTACGAGGTCGAGGACGCCGAGGTCGTGCCCCAGATTGGCGTCGAGGTGACGATTCGGGTCGCCGTTTGCGTCTGGTACGTGATTCCATCGATCGACCCGGTTTTCGCAGAGCTCGCGACTTTGGTCCGAGCGATGTAGCTGTGGACGCGAACCTCGACGTTCTTCATAAACTGAATTCCGTGCGTCATCGACATGTGCGCGATGTCTCTCCCCCATTGCAGGGGTATCTTTACGCGCGGGATCTTGTCCGAGGGGTAATACCAGATCGCCCCGTAGGCATCGACCCACACGTCAACGTCGTCTTGCACGGCACACTGCAGGATGAGGTCCCAAATCGGGTACGTGTGGACGCCTGCCTGAAGCTCGTTCGCAAGGACCTGCTGCATCGTGAGCGGCACGATGCCGGGGAAGATGTTCGCAACGAGGTTGTACTTTGCGGCCATCGCGGCCACAAATTGCACGGTCGTCATCGAGGGGCCGCTGAACGGGGCTTGGATTCGCTCGGTCGTGAGCGGCGCGGCCAAGGACCGCGCCTGGAACGTGATTTGGTCGGAATCAAAATTTGCCGTGTACTGATCGAGCACGCCAAAGAACCGAATCACAAGCCCCGAGAGAGATGGCGTCGAGCCGATGTTCT
>DATDGA010000217.1:0-8690 GCA_036522335.1 Burkholderiales bacterium | reverse complement strand
CACATATCTGTGAGCGACGCTTCCCGCAGGTTGGTATTCGGAAAGCGCCGCTGGTCCAAAGTAGTGGTGAAGCTTCCCGGGGCGGTTTGTTGCACCTGAGGCACCGGCAAGGATTGGCCGGTAGTGACTTCGGCCTGCGCTCTCATCCAGGCCTGTCGCGAGCACTCGGAGAAGTCGCGGTCCGCAGCGGTGGCGTCCGCGCCTTCTTTTACCCAGTGCGTCGCCGTGCATGCGCCAAGGAACGCAAGGACAAGCCCTGGGAGTGCGTTTCGAACAAACGTCGCAGGCGCCACCCGGCGGGTGACTCTCGAACGGACCTTCAGACCTGCGTCAGGATCACTTCCGCGCCGCTCACTTCGTATTTCCCGGGCGCTTCGACGTTGAGTTTCTTCACCACGCCGTTTTCGACGAGCATGGAGTAGCGCGTGGAGCGCATGCTCGCGCGCGGTGAGACCGGGCGTTTTCTTCATCCCATCACCTGCTCCGCCACAACTCCCGGGCGGACAAGTCCGGATGCCTCACCAGCAGGACGCGCCTGCCTTCCTCGGCGCGGCTTTTCCAGCCGCGCCCGCGCGCAACGGCGTCGCGCCAGGCCCTGTTGAAGCGCGCCGCCTCGCCGTTGGCGAGGTGCCACTGTGCAAGCGCCGCGGCCTGCTCGATGTCCTTCGCGGCTTTCACGCGCTCCGCCCTGGAGCGTTCGCCGTAGACGATGAGTTTGTGCACGGCGTAACGCTCCGGTGCGGGGAGATTGACGACGCAGGCCCCTTCGCGCGCCAGCAGCGCGGCCTGCGTGGTTCCCGTCAGGGGATACTCCATGAACTTCAGCGGCTCTAGGGCGAGTCCAAGCTCCTCGAGGATCACGGTCTTCCCGGAGCGGGTTTCGCTGGTGAGGAAGTCCAGTCGCAGCTCGGGGTCGGCGGGATTGCGGTACTGTGCGCCGGCTTTGCCCGACAATTGCCCGGCGGGCAGCAGTCCCATTTCGAGCGAGCTCAGGGCGTCGTGAACCGAAATCCGCACGTCTGCCGGCAAGGCGATGGAGAGGTTGCGCCCGGCGTGTGCGAAATCCACGTCCTGTGTGCGCTCGCCCGCGGTCCAGCGGACTCCGAGCATGTTCGCCATGGCGACGAAGGCGTGCGTGCCAACCAGCACACCGCCCGCGCGAAAGAAACCGTAGGCGGCCAGCTGGCGGATGATGCGGAAATGCCTGGGCGGCGTCGCGGCGCAGCCCAGCGCCTGCGCGGCCTGGGCCGCGGGTGCGAGCTTCCTCGGTGCCTTGACCTGCCGGTAGCGCGATACCAGCGCATCGACGCGCTCGTCGTCCGGACCCACGTAGGCCATCCGCATCCGCCCGTCCAGATCGCGGTAACCGAAATAGACATAGGAATGCCCGTGGATGGAGCGCTTGTGAAACGCGCCTTTCAGACCTGCCAGAGCCTCCAGATCGAAAGCGCGCGCCTGCTCCAGCAGTTCGCCATAGGCGGTCTGCGCAGAAAGGGACAGCTCTTTGTAGAGGGGATCGGTCAAGCCGCCAATTTACTATACAAAATACAAATCGTATAGTAAACCCCGAGGGTCGCATGTCGGTTGATTGCCGAGGCTGCCGGCGCCCCGAAGGCGGGCGCAAAAACTCAAATCGCAGAAACAAAAACGCGCCGGCGACTCACCGGTGCTGACGTGCTGTCCGCCTTGCGGAGACGGGAGACTCGCGTTCTACAACTGCCCGAGCATCGCCTCCGCGCCGCTCACTTCGTATTTCCCGGGCGCTTCGACGTTCAGTTTCTTCACGACGCCGTTTTCGACGAGCATGGAATAGCGCGTGGAGCGCACGCCCATGTTGCGCGCGATGAGGTCGAGGGTGAGACCGAGTTTCCTGGTCCATTCGCCGCTGCCGTCGCCGAGCATGCGGATCTTGCCGCCCGCCTTCTGGTCGCGGCCCCAGGCGGCCATGACGAAGGCGTCGTTGGTCGCGACGCACCAGATCTCGTCGACTTTCTTCGCCTTGAGCTGATCGTAGTTCTTCACGTAGCTCGGGACGTGCTTTGCCGAGCAGGTCGGCGTGTACGCGCCCGGAATGGCGAAGATGACGAGCTTCTTGCCCTTGGAGGCTTCAGCGACGCTGATGTCCTTGGGGTTGATCGGGCAGCCGGCGGCCGCGTCGTATTCGGTGGATTCGGAAAGCTTGCCGTCGGGCAGCGTGTCGCCGACTTTGATGGTCATTTCGGTCTCCGCGAGGTTCGAGTTTTTGGAAGCGGTTAGGATCGCGCAGTTGAGCGGCAAAGTCAAAATCCGAGCGCGAAAACTTGCCGGTTCGGCGGGGGCTGGCTATATTCGGGCCATGCAGATCGCAGCGGAAACGGTACAGGACCACCGACTCACGCTCGCCGAGGTGGTGCAGGGGCTGGTCGCCGAGGGCATCGTGCCCAAGGCGGAGGCGGACAAGCTCGTCGCCGACCGCAGGCTGCACCGCGGCGATCACCATCCGCTGGCGGTGGTCGCCGACCAGAATTGGCGCTCCGCAAAGCCGCCCCAGAAAATCCTCTCCCTCGAGTGGCTCACCGAGTGGCTCGCCCGGCAGACCGGGATGGAGTACTTCCACATCGATCCGCTCAAGATCAATTTCTCCGCGGTCACCGATGTGATGTCCAGCCACTACGCGGCGCGCTTCAAGATCCTCCCGGTCGAAGCCAACACCCGCGAGGTGGTGATCGCGACCTGCGAGCCCTACGTCAAGGACTGGGAAAAGGAGCTGAAGCAGATGCTGCGGCTGGAGATCCGCCGCGTCATCGCCAATCCCCTGGACATCAGCCGCTACCAGGTCGAGTTCTACAACCTGGCGAAATCGGTGAAAGGCGCCGCCAAGAAAGGCGAGACGCGCAGCGGCATCGGCAATTTCGAGCAGCTGGTCCAGATCGGCCAGACCAACCAGCAGCTCGACGCGAACGACCAGCACATCGTCCACGTCGTCGACTGGTTGTGGCAGTACGCCTTCGACCAGCGCGCGAGCGACATCCACATGGAGCCGCGCCGCGACGTCGGCGAAGTGCGCTTCCGCATCGACGGCGTGCTCCATCCCGTGTACCAGATCCCGATGCCCGTGATGGCGGCGATGACCTCGCGCATCAAGATCCTCGGGCGCATGGACGTGGTGGAAAAGCGCCGCCCGCAGGACGGCCGCATCAAGACGCGCACCGCCGACGGCCAGGACGTGGAGCTGCGCCTGTCGACGCTGCCGACCGCCTTTGGCGAGAAGCTGGTGATGCGCGTCTTCGACCCGGAGGTGATCGTCAAGGATTTCGCCGAGCTCGGCTTTTCCGATGACGACAAGGCGCGCTGGAAGCAGATGACCGGCCAGCCGAACGGCATCATCCTGGTGACCGGGCCGACCGGCTCGGGCAAGACCACGACGCTCTACTCGACGCTGAAGACGCTGGCGACGCCCGAGGTGAACGTGTGCACCATCGAGGACCCGATCGAGATGATCGAGCCCGCCTTCAACCAGATGCAGGTGCAGACCTCGATCGATCTCGGTTTCGCCGAGGGCGTGCGCGCGCTCATGCGCCAGGACCCCGACATCATCATGGTGGGAGAGATCCGCGACATCCAGACCGCGGAGATGGCGGTGCAGGCGGCGCTCACCGGGCACCTCGTGCTCTCCACGCTGCACACCAACGATTCGGCGAGCGCGATCACGCGGCTCCTCGAGCTAGGGACGCCGGCCTACCTGCTCAACTCGACGATACTCGGCGTCATGGCGCAACGCCTGGTGCGCACGCTTTGCAAGCACTGCAAGGAAAAAATTTCCTATGACACGGAGCGGGAGGGCGATCTCGGCTGGGCGGAGTTCGTCGCGCCCTGGAAGGCGAAGCGCCCGGCGCACATCTACCGGCCGGTCGGCTGCATGGAATGCCGGAACACGGGCTACTCGGGGCGCATCGGCCTGTACGAGATCCTGCTCCTTTCGCCGGAAGTGAAACGGCTGGTGAACGCCGAGGCGGACGTCGCCAAGATCCGCGAAGTCGCCTACAAGGAAGGCATGAAGCCGCTGCGCATCAGCGGCGCCATGAAGGTCGCGATGGGACTGACCACGATCGAAGAAGTGCTCAAGGTCGCGCCGCCGCCGGGGAAGGCCTAGCTCTCCTTGCCATTCCGAGGAGCCCTTCGACTTCGCTCAGGATAAACTCTGCGACGAGGAATCTCTAGTGGCGCACAAGTTCAGCGTAGGGAGATCCCTCGCTGCGCTCGGGATGACGGCCGCATTCGCGGCCGTCATTTTTCAACAGTGCACGCCCACACGACGATCTTGCAGTCGGCGCCGCATCTCTGGAGTGCTTTTCGCTCGACGATTTCCCGCGAGGCGCCGGTCTCCCACACGAATCCGGGCTTCTTGGGTTTGTCGGCGGTTTTCCTGGGTCGGTCGGCGATCGCGCCGCAGGCGTCGCGGAAGGTCTTGATGACGTCGCAATCGCCGCACTGGCGAAACGCCTCGGTTTCGGCATCGCGCTTGGTTTTCAGGTCGACGGCGTAGCCGAAGGCTCCCGACTTGCTGCTGTAGGCGATCGATCCCCAGAGCTGCCGCTTTCCGTAGCGCACCGCGGAGGCGTCGGTGGCGAGGACGGCAAGGGCGAGCAGAGTGGAGGCGATCGTGATGGGTCTCATGGCAGGGTCCTTATTCTCATGGCAAGGTCCTCGGAGTTCGGTTCAAAAAGACCATGTCATCCCCGCGAATGCGGGGATCCAGTGACTTTGACGCCGCTGGATTCCCCACCCGCTTTCGCGGGTGCTGAAGGCCGCGGGAATGACGACATTCGCTCATTGCAGAGTCCTTATTTTGTCAGGGCGCGCATGGCGCGCTCCAGTCCTTCGATGGTGGTCGAGTACATGCGTCCGCCCATGATTTCCTTGAGGATGCCGATCGACTGGCGGTAGGGCCAGATTTCCTCCGGCTCGGGGTTGAGCCAGACCGCCCGCGGGTAGACCTCGAGCATGCGCTTCAGCCACACCGCGCCCGCTTCGTCGTTCGAGTACTCGATCGAGCCGCCCGGCTGGAGGATTTCGTACGGGCTCATGGTCGCGTCGCCGACGAACACGAGCTTATAGTCGTGGCCGTACTTGTGCATGATGTCCAAGGTGCGGGTGCGCTCGGAGTGCCGCCGGCGGTTGTCCTTCCATACGTGGTCGTACAGGCAATTGTGGAAGTAGAAATATTCGAGGTGCTTGAACTCCGTCTTGGCCGCCGAAAAGAGCTCTTCGGCAAGCTTGACGTGGTCATCCATCGTACCGCCGATGTCGAGGAACATCAGCACCTTCACGGCATTGTGCCGCTCGGGGCGCATGGTGAGGTCGAGATAGCCGGCGTTGCGCGCGGTCTTGTCTATGGTGGTGTCGAGATCCAGCTCCTCGGGCGCGCCTTCGCGCGCGAACTTGCGCAGGCGCCGGAGCGCCACCTTGATGTTGCGCGTCCCGAGCTCCACCGAGTCGTCGAGATTGCGGTACTCGCGCGCATCCCACACTTTCACGGCGCTCCGGTTGCGCGATTTGTCCTGGCCGATGCGCACGCCCTCCGGGTTGTAGCCGTAGGCGCCGAAAGGCGAGGTGCCCGCCGTGCCGATCCACTTGTTGCCGCCCTGGTGCCGGCCCTTCTGCTCTTCCAGCCGCCTTTTCAGGGCCTCCATGAGCTTGTCCCAGCCGCCGAGCGCTTCGATCATCGCCTTCTCTTCTTCCGACAGATTCAGCTCGGCCTGCTTCAGCAGCCACTCGAGCGGAACGTCGAGCTCGACGCCGGCGATGGATTCGATGCCCTTGAAATATTCGCCGAAGGCGCGGTCGAATTTGTCGAAATTCTGCTCGTCCTTCACCAGTGTCGTGCGCGACAGGTAGTAGAACTCGTCGATCGAGGGCGAGATGACGCCCTTTTGCATTCCTTCGAGGAGCGTGAGCCACTCCTTGATCGAAACCGGGATCTTGTTGTCCTTGAGCTTGACGAAGAAGCCGGAGAGCATGCCGGTGTCAGAAAGAAGGCGTTCCGGTCACCGATTGTTGCGCCCGGGCCTTCGGGCTCTTTTCGATGACGATGACGCTATCGTAGAAGTGTAGCGCGTCGGTTGCGCGGGTGAAGTCGTCGGCGGTCAGAACCGATTGGTCACGTGAGTACCAGGCATAGAGCCGGTCGACCAGCGCCTTGCCGTATTCGAGGAAAGTCCCTTCGCGGCGATACCCGCCACCGTATTCCGGCATGAACGAGGTGTGAATATCCTCGCAGAGGTAGATGCCGTGGGGTTGAACGTGAGGGTAGAGTTCCTCGAACGTGGCGATTTGCTGAACCATGGTGTGTCCGCCGTCGTCGATCAGGATGTCGACGCTCGGTACGATCTCGCGCACTTCGGCGAGGAAACGACGGTCCGATTGATCTCCGATGAGTACGGTCGTATGCGCGTCCGCGAAACGCTGGCAACGGGGATCGATGTCGATTCCGACGACGTAGGTGCCCGGACCAAAATACCGGTGCCACATCTGTAAGGAACCACCGTGAAACACGCCGATTTCCATGACAATCGGGGCGCGACCGCGGAATCGAGCGAAATGCCTGTGGTAGATGTCGAAGTAGTGGTGCCACTTCTGGATCATTCGCCCGGGATTGTTGAAGAAATATTCTGCGAGCGGATTGCCTTGAAGCCCTTGCGTTTCCGCGGGAAAGGATGCCGCTTGTCCCGAATTCCGGCGGCGGAAAATACGCGAAAGAAATCGATCCGGCATCTGGCGATCAATGAGTGATGCTCATCGCGCATTCCGTGACATGAAGATGAGCCGCTCGAAGAGGTGGACGTCCTGCTCGTTCTTCAGCAGCGCGCCGTGCAGCGGCGGGATGATGGTCTTGCGGTCCTTGGCTCTCAGGGCCTCGGGCGTGATGTCCTCGGCGAGCAGCAGCTTCAGCCAGTCGAGGAGCTCGGAGGTCGAAGGTTTCTTCTTCAGTCCCGGCACTTCGCGCACCTCGAAGAACACTTCGAGCGCTTCGCGCAGCAGCGCCTTCTTGAGCCCCGGGAAGTGCACGTCCACGATTCTCTCCATCGTCTCCTTGTCGGGGAAGCGGATGTAATGGAAGAAGCAGCGCCGCAGGAAAGCGTCGGGCAGCTCTTTTTCGTTGTTGGAGGTGATGAAGACGATGGGACGCTGCACCGCGCGGACGAGCTCCTTCGTCTCGTAGACGAAGAACTCCATGCGGTCGAGCTCGCGCAGGAGGTCGTTCGGAAATTCGATGTCGGCCTTGTCGATCTCGTCGATGAGGAGCACGACCGGGGTGTCGGAGGCGAACGCCTGCCACAGCATGCCGCGGACGATGTAGTTGCGGATCTCGTGCACGCGAGCATCGCCGAGCTGGGAGTCGCGCAGCCGGCTCACCGCGTCGTACTCGTACAGGCCCTGCTGGGCTTTGGTGGTGGACTTGATGTGCCATTCCAGGAGCGGCAGCCCGAGCGCCTTGGCCACTTCCACGGCAAGCATGGTCTTGCCCGTTCCCGGCTCGCCTTTCACCAGCAGCGGGCGCTGGAGCGTGATCGCCGCGTTCACGGCGAGCGTGAGATCGTCGGTGGACACGTAGGCGTCTGATCCTTTGAAGCGCATCGTTCCGGCCTTGTGCGTGGGGAAGCGCTCATTTTATACGCTGCCAAGGCTTGCCGCGCCGGTACCGCTACCGCACAATCCGCCGATGCGCTGGCTGTTTCTCGTCCTGTTCTGCGCCGCTGCGTCGGCCCACGCGCGGGTCACGGTCGCCGTCGACGTGGGACATTTCATCGAGGAGCCGGGAGCGACCAGCGCGCGCGGCATCCCCGAGCTCGATTTCAACCGGGAGCTCGCGGTCGAGATCGAAGCCGCGGCACAAGGGAGCGTCTTGAAGACGGTGCTCATCGGCTACGACGGCTTCATGTCGCATCTCACGCAACGCACCGCCGCTGCGGCGGACGCCGATTTCTTCCTGTCGGTCCACCACGATTCGGTTCAACCCTACCTGATCGAGACCTGGGAGTACGACCGCGTCGAGCGCCCGTACAGCGACCTGCACTCGGGCTTTTCGCTGTTCGTCTCGCGCAAGAACCGCTCGCTCAAGCGCAGCCTCGCCTGCGCCTCGGCGATCGGCGAGGCGCTGCGCGGCGCCGGATTCTCGCCTTCGCTCTATCACGCCGATCCCATCCCGGGGGAAAACAAGCCCTTTGCCGACCGGACGAACGGCGTGCACTACTACGACAACCTCATCGTGCTCAAGACCGCGAGAACGCCCGCGGTCCTTCTCGAGGCGGGAGTGATCGTCAACCGCGACGAAGAGCTGAAGGTGCAGTCCGAGGAAGTGCGCAAGCGAATGGCGGCGGCGGTGGCGGATGGACTGGGGCGGTGCCTCGGAGCCAAAACGCCCGCACCGGTTCGGGGAAGTGGCGCGCGTTGAGCGGCGCGCTTGCGTCCGTTCCAACGCGCGCAGTTGAAGCGGCACTGCGTGTCCGCTTCAACGTTTTTTGACCGTGGCGGATCGCATCGTATAGAATTTGGTCCGCTTGTTTTTTGCCCTTCGCCGAGAACTCACAATGAGAATATTGCCGGCCGTTCCGCTCCTGTCGCTCCTCTTATGTCTTCCGGTTCACGCGCAGACGGTCGGTAATGCCGAAGCCGCTAAAGGAAAGAACTCGATGTGCATCGGCTGCCAT
>DATDGA010000216.1:0-4858 GCA_036522335.1 Burkholderiales bacterium | reverse complement strand
TTTGCCGACGCGTACCGCTTCGTCGGCGATCTGAAGGCGATGGAGGTGAAGCCGAAGCAGCTTCTCGATCCCGACTACCTCGCTTCGCGCGCCAAACTCATCGACATGAAGCGCGCGCAGAATTTCGGCGCAGGCTCGCCGCCCAAAGGCGGCACGGTGTACCTCACCGCGGCGGACGCGAGCGGGATGATGGTGTCGATGATCCAGTCCAACTTCATGGGTTTCGGCTCGGGTGTGGTCGTGCCCGGCACCGGGATCAGCCTGCAGAACCGCGGCACGGGTTTCGTTCTCACGCCCGGCCACCCCAACCAGGTCGCGCCGGGGAAACGCCCTTTCCACACCATCATTCCGGGGTTCGTCACCCGGAACGGGTCACCCGTCATGAGCTTCGGTTTGATGGGCGGCAGCATGCAGGCGCAGGGGCACACGCAGATGATGGTGCGCATGGCCGACTACGGTCTGGGGCCGCAGGGCGCGATCGACGGGCCGCGCTTTCGCGTCGTGCAAGGCCTCGACGTCACTTTCGAGGACGAGTGGCCCGAAGCGACGATCGCCGACCTCGCCGCACGCGGCCACCGCGTGATGAAGCTCCCTGAAGATTACAACGCCTTCGGCTGCGCCCAGATCGCGCACCGGCTGGAAGACGGCTATCTGTGTGCCGCGGACGCTAGGCGCGATAGCCTTCCAGTCGGATTCTGAAGCGGCAGACCTCGGGCGGCGCTGGGGCCGCCGCTTAGCGGAACGAGGCGCCTTGCGCGCCCGCCGTTTTGTCTCCTTGCTCCAGGGCTCTTACGAGCGCAGTCCGCGCGAGCAGGTTCGCCGCCGGGTCGTCGATCGTCTGATAGGTCCGCACGACGCGCTGCACGGAATCGAATCCAGCCTTGTCCAGGCGTCCCTGCTCGTAGAAGAGCGACGCAGTGATCATGATCCCGAGGCGCTCCACGATGGGACTCTGGCTGATCACTGGAGTGTCGGAGACTCTTTCGAGATACTGCGCGTAGAAATCCGACCATTTCAGCTTTCCGGATTCTGCCAGAGGCTCGTTGCTCCTCACCCAGTTGTCGACTTCCTGGATGCCGTAGGTTTCGCTGAATATCGCGCATCCGCACAGCGATAGCGCAACCATCGCGGTCGCGGTGCTGCGCGTGAGGATGCTCTGAAAGCGGGTCATCGTGGTTGCCAATGGTAACCCACCAGCGGAGCACGACGCCACGCATCGCGGGTAGAATGCATCCGGCTCCGGTTGCGAGCATCCTCAAAAAACGGGAAATCTCATGAACAAGATCCACAATCCGAAATCGATCGCCGCTCCGATCGGCGTGTACTCGCACGGCATAGAAACGCCGCCCAACGCGCGATGGCTACACGTTGCGGGCCAGATCGCGGTGCGCCCCGACGGATCGGTTCCCGCCACCATCGAAGAGCAAAGCGAGGTGGTATGGCAGAACATTCTCGCGGTCCTGGCCGACGCCGGGATGGGCATGGACGACGTGGTGAAGATCACTTCGTTCTTGACGCGCTTCGAGAATTTCCCGAAGTTCGCCCAGGTTCGGGCGAAATTCCTCGGGAGCCACCGCCCGGCCTCGACCCTGCTCGTCATCTCCTCCCTCGCGAGGCCGGAGTTCCTCGTGGAGGTGGAAGCGATCGCGGCCAAATCGTCTGCACCGAGCAAACCCGCCCGACGTCCTTCCGCGCGACGGACGGTCAAGGCAAAGCGGCGCGCCCGGCGCTGACACTTTTCCACCGGAAGGCAATCCGCTCATGCTCAAGCTCTGGGGCCGGATCAATTCGATCAACGTGCAAAAGGTGCTGTGGGCGCTCGACGAACTGAAAGTCCCCTGCGAGCGCAGCGACGCGGGAATGCAATTCGGCGTCGTGAACGAGCCTTTCTACCGCAAGATGAATCCCAACGGGCGCGTGCCGACGATCGAGGACGACGGCTTCGTGCTGTGGGAATCGAACGCGATCGTGAGGTATCTCTCGGCGAAGCACGGCGCGGGCACGCTTTGGCCGAACGATCTCCATCAACGCGCCGACGCCGACCGCTGGATGGATTGGACCACCAGCACCGTCGCACCAGCGCTCACGCCGGTCTTTTGGGGTCTCATCCGCACGCCGGCGGAAAAGCGCAACATGGCGTCCATCGATGCGGAAGCGGAAAAAGTCGGTCAAGCCTTTCAAGCGCTCGAGCAGAGCCTGGAGGGGCGAGATCATGTCGCCGGCAATTCCTTCACCATGGGCGATATTCCGCTGGGGACTTTCGTCCATCGCTGGTACGCGCTCGCGGTGAAGCGCCCGAAGCTGGCCCGAGTCGAGGCTTACTATCAACGGCTCCAACAGCGGGCGTCGTACAAGAAGCACGTCATGCTGCCGCTCAGCTGACCGCGCGAGCGCTCATCCCCGCGAAGGCGGGGATCCAGGCTTTCCAAACTACTGGACTCCCGCTTGCGCGGGAGTGACGGCTCCACTACCGTTTAGCGAGGGCGGCGAGCCGCGCATCGCGTTCGGACCTGTCCAGCTTGGCCAACTCGCGCACGGCAGCATAGAAGACCGGCAGATCGTCGTGCTTTTCGGCGAGCAGTGCGCGAAACGCGGGTACGAGCTCCGAGTAACTCGCGACCGAGGCGAGCAGAGCATTGTTCGCCCCGCGCGCGAACAACCGGTCGTAACCGCCAAAGCCGCCCCATGATGCCTTGAGCGCCAGGTATTCCTCCTGCATCTCCGAAAACAGCCGCCGCTTTCCGGCGCGCTTTTCTTCCGGCTCCGCCGGCCGATCGTAGAATGCGGCGAGTCCGGTGCGGTACCTGATTAGGAGCGCGACGAATTGCGCGCGCCTGCGGCGGGAGACCTCGTAGGCCGCACGCTGAGCCGGCGTCCCTTCGCGTTCGAGCCAGCGGCGTAGGCCCTCCTCTTCCACCGTCGTGGCAAAGGACTCGTCGAACATCGTGTCGCCTTTCACGTAGACGACCTGATGGGCAAGCTCGTGGAATACGATGCGCGCGACCTCGGATTCTGGGAATTGAATGAACGACGAGAGCACGGGATCGCTGAACCAGCCGAGCGTCGAGTACGCCGGCGCGCCGCTGAGGTAGATATCGTAGCCCTCGTCGGCTAGCGAGGCGGCGTGCTTCTGCGCCGCCTCCTCGGAGTAGAAACCCCGGTAGCTCACGCACCCGGCGAAAGGGAAGCACGACTCGACCGGTTTCACGGAGAATTCGGGCGCCGCAAACACGTTCCAGACCACGAAGGGCCGGCCGATGTCGGCGTAGCGGCGATAGCTGTCGTTATCCGGAAGCGCGAGCTCGCGGCTGGCGAATTCCCGAATAGCGAGCACCTTCGCCAGCTTTTCACGAAGCGGCTCGGGCGTGTCCGCCTCGCGCAGGCGGTCCTCGATCGGAACCGCGAGCCGCATCACCTCCAGGTGCCCGCCCACCGCCTGCGCGTAGTATTCGAGCGAGACGCAGCCCGAAACGAAAATCAGGGCGCCGGAGGCAACGAGCCGCTTCACCGCCGGAATGCACCGGTTCTGAGGAACGTCGCGGTCTGGCGCGCAACTTGCGGCGAGACCAGCATCAAGGTATGACCGACCGGAAGGGTGAGATGATCGCGCAGCGCGGGGAATTTTGTCTCGTCGAGGCAGACGACCCCGTCGTTCGGCTTCGGGAGCCGTGTCACCATGCGACCCAGACCGAATGCAACGGTGCCGGCGATGGCCCCGACTTCGAAACGGGGATCGACCGAAACATCCACCGGTTCGCGCCACACCCCGAGGCTCGCCCCCAGCAGCAACTCGCCGCCCGCGCTTTGCGCAAGTTCGGCCGCCGCCCGGCAGCCCGCCACCGGCGAGCCGAGCAGCACGGCGCGCCGGACACGCTTGTCTCCGCCTCGCTGCAGGTAGCGCAGCACGATGACCCCTCCAAGGCTGTGGCCGACCAGATGGACACGCTGCGTCTGGAGCGGGGCGACTCGCTCGGACACGCGGGCCAGATGCTCTACGAGCGTGCCTCGCATAGTGCGGTAGCTCAACGCCTCGACCGCAAAGCCTTCTCCACGCAACGCGTGGGCGAGATAGCCCATCACCCACTGGTTCATCCACGCCCCATGCAGCAGCAGCACGGTCTCCCTGGACGAGGTGTTCACGGCTGCCAGGCCACCGGAACAAGCACAAAGGGCGCCATCACCGTGAGCCCCTGCACCACAGCGTCGTCGGGACGGCAGCGACGATTCGCAGTGCCGGTCCCCTACTGCCGTTCAAAATCGATGGCGCGGGTCGCGCGCGTTCTGGTGCGGATTCACTGCGAACCGCGCTGGTACTCGTAGCGAAGGGTTACCGACTGCTTGCCCGTGTTGGTCCAGACGAGGCAATGATCGGCGGGCTTGCGGGGAATGAAGCTTCCGGACGCGCTGTCAGTACCGTCGCGCTTGAAATCGATGACTTCTTTTTCTTCCTGATGCGAGAGCTTGAAGTTCAGCGGCCCGTCGGCGCGAAATTTGTAGTGGAGCCGCTGCCTGTTGGTGAGGGAAAGGCATTCCTTCTGCGCCTCCGAGGCCACCAGAGTCTTCGTAACGACTCTGACGGGCAAGACCTTGGGCGAATCCTGTGACCACACCGGTGCGGCAGATGCGGCTGTGGCCCCGATCACTATCAACGAAAAAATTCTTGCCATTAAATAGTTCGACCTCGAATCGCCCGCAGACTCACTCTGCCGTCTGCGCGGCAAGAAGGAAACTTCGCGAGACATGCGACCCTCGCCGAGTTGAGGCCTTGGTATTCTATAGCGGCCGCCCTTCGATCGCATTCCTCCTGCTGTCGGACTTCAGCAACGCGATGCGACTATTGCGGAGCGACCAGGATGGG
>DATDGA010000215.1:0-8507 GCA_036522335.1 Burkholderiales bacterium | reverse complement strand
GCGAGATCGGCATCGAGTTTCGGTAGCGCGGAGTCGATCGTCTTCGCCGCTGCGGGCAGGCCCTCGAGCGCGCGCTCGAACTGCGCCGCGCGCTGCGGCCGGTCGCCGACGCCGAAGAACACCACCCGCATGTCGGAGAATTTCTTCCCCTGCGTCGATCCGTGCGCGGCGACCCCGACCATGGCGTAATCCCCGTGGCGGCGCGCGAGCTCACCGAATGCCGAGACGTAGCCGGGTTTCGGGAGTGGAAATTCCGCGGCGACGAGCAGCTCGCCGCTTTTGAGCGCGGTGGCGTAAAGGCCTTTAAAGAACTCCTCGGCCAAAATGCGCCGCTCGCCTTTCTTGCCGGCGACGACGAAAGTCGCCTCTAGTGCGAGCGCGCAGGCCGGCAGCTCCGCCGCGGGATCGGCGAGCGCGCAGCTGCCGCCGAAGGTGCCGCGGTTGCGGATCGCCGGGTGCGCGATGTGCGGCATCGCGCTCGCGATGAGCGGCAGGTGGCGCGCGATATCGGCGGAGCGCTCCATTTCGACGTGGCGCGTAAGTGCGCCGATGCGGAGGTGATTCTTGGTGACCTCGATGCCGGAGAGCCCGGCGATGCGGTTGATGTCGACCAGAACCTTGGGGGCTGCGACGCGGAAATTCATCATCGGCACCAGGCTCTGCCCGCCCGCGAGAACGCGCGCGTCGTCCTTGTGCTTGTCGAGCAGCGCCAGCGCCTCGGCGACGCTTGCCGGTCGCGCGTAGGCAAAGCGCGGTGCTTTCATGCCGCCTCCTCCGGGAGTTATTATGCAGCATCGCGAAGGAGGCAATCATGGAATACAAAGAGACGCTGCCGCGCCGCGGCCTGTCGCGCAAGGCGATGATGAAGCGCGTCGCGCGCTTTTCGAAGCTGAAGGGCTCCGACGGTGGGCTGCCGGATTCGAAGATGCCGGGCTGCGAGCGCATCCTCTACAACGTGATCGGCTTTCAGCCGCCGAAGGTCGAGGCGAACGGCAAACAATCGCCGGTCGGCGACATCGCCGCGCGGCTCGCGGCGATCAAGATCTCCGAAGGCTTCAACCTCGGCTACTGCCGCGCGCTTCCCGGCAAGGGCCCGATGCTGCACAACCACGACACCAACGAGACCTTCATCGCCATGACCGGGACCTGGCGCGCGAGCTGGGAAAACGAACGCGGCAGATTGGAGCACGTGGACCTGAAACCGCTCGACCTGATCTCGTTCCCGCCCGGCGCCTCGCGCCGCTTCATGAACGTCACCAAGGGGCCGAAGAACAAACCCTCGATCCTGATGTTCGTCATCGGCGGCGACGCGCCCAGCGCCGAGTTCACCCGCGAATCGATGATGGAACTGGAGAAGGCCGGCGTGCTGCCGGGGCAGCGCCGGCCCGCGCGCCGGGCGAAACGGCGCTGAGCTTCAGCCGATGTGTTTCTTCAGGAATTCCAGCGTGCGCTCGCGCGCGAGCTTCGCGCTCTCGGCATGGTACGAGCCGCGCTGGTCGCAGTTGAAACCGTGCCCCGCCGGGTAGACGAAGGAAGTCACTTCCGGGTGCTCGCCCAGGAATTTCTTGACGCCGTCGATCGGGATGGCATGGTCGGTCTCGCCCCAGTGGCTCATCACCGGGCATTTCGGCTTCTCGCCCGAGTTCGAGGTGATGCCCCCGCCGTAATAAGTGACCGCAGCCGCGACGCCCGCGAGGCGCGAAGCGCTCATCCACGACACGGTCCCGCCCCAGCAGTAGCCGACGATCCCGGTCTTGCCCGCCGAGGTCACGTTCGCCAGCGCCGCCGCAGCGTCCAGGATCACCTTGTCCCACTGCATCTTGGGAATGAAGGTGCGGCCGCGCGCTATGTCCGCCTCCGTGTAGCCGATGTCCAGGCCGCGCTCGACCCGGTCGAAGAGTGCCGGCGCGATCGCGAGGTAGCCGTCCGCGGCATAGCCGTCGGCGACGCTCCGGATGTGGCTGTTCACCCCGAAGATCTCCTGCACCACGATCAGCGCTCCGCGCGGCTTGCCCTTGGGCTCGGCGCGCCAGGCGGCGAGCTTGTGGCCGTCGCCGGCCGTCAGTTCGATCATCTTGCCCACGCTCGTCCTCCTAAGTGCTCATTTCCGGGAGCGCAAAGTGTACTTCGTTCTTTGGCATAATGGTGCCGTCATGCCGGGGGCGACCGCCGCCCGGCGCCGGACCCGCAGGAGGATCACGCCATGCCCGTCACCGAACTCAACCACTTTCTCATTCGCGCGAACGATCTCGAGCGCACCAAGGATTTCTACTGCAGGGTGCTCGGTTTCGAGGTGATGCCGCGTCCCGATTTCCCGTTTCCCGGCTACTGGCTCGGCATCAACGGCAAGATCCAGGTGCACATGGCGCAGGCCGGCGTGCCCAACTCGGAGCTCTATTACCTCGGCAGCCCGAAGAACGCGGCGACCAGCAACTCCGGCGTGATCGACCACATCGCGTTTCTCGCCTCCGATCCGGACAATTTCGTCGCGCACCTGCAGAAAATCGGCGTGCCCATCCGGCCGCGCAACTTCCCCGAGTCGCAGCTCTACCAGCTGTTCATCAAGGACCCCGACGGCCTCACCATCGAGCTCAATTTCTTCGGCGTGACGAAGGCCCCCGACTGGGGCGGCGAGGACTATTCGAAGATGCCGCGTGCCACGTCGTCCAGGCAGGCGGCGAAGAAGAAAACAGCAAAGGCCAAGGTTCCCGCGTAATGAGCGCACCGCAGCCCGTCCGGAAAAGCGGCGCACCGAGCTTCGCCGGCGTTTCCTACGACGAGGCGCTCGCGCGCGCAAGGGCGCTCGTCCCGGCGCTGCGCAGCCGCGCGGCCGCAGCCGAAGCCGCCCGCGTCATGCCGGCCGAGACCATCGCCGACCTGCACGCGAGCGGGTTGCTGCGCAGCATGCAGCCCAGGCGCTGGGGTGGGATGGAATTCGACTTTCCCGCCTACGTGGATTTTCCGCTCGAGCTCTCGCGCGGCTGCGCTTCGACCGGCTGGAATTTCGCCAACTTGCAGGTGCATCACTGGATGCTCGGCTTGTACGACGAGCGCGCGCAGGAAGAAATCTGGGGCGCCGATCCAGATGCGCTGATCGCTTCGGGCATCGCCTTTCCGCAGGGCAGCGGCCGCAAGGCCGAGGGCGGCTTCGTCGTGAGCGGCCGGTGGAATTTCTCCAGCTGCTCCAACGTCGCCGACTGGAACATGCTCGCCGTGACGGTGAAGGACGGCGAGCGCGCCGTCGATCACCGCATGTGCATCCTGCACAAGTCGCAGTACGAGGTGATCGACGACTGGAAGGTGCTCGGCATGCGCTCGACCGGCAGCATGACCGTCGCCGCAAAGGACGTGTTCGTTCCGGAATACAAGGCGCTGTGCATGTACGACGTGCGCGGCGGGGATAAATTTCCCGGCGCGCGCACCAACCGGAACCCCGCGTACCAGGTGGCGGCGAGTCCGCTGCTCGGCCACGGCATCGGCGCCTGCGCGATCGGCAACGCGCAGGCCGCGCTGGAGCTTTCGATCGACGCGGTGAAGCAACGCAGCACCAATTACACGGGCGCGAAAATGCGCGACTTCCAGGCGGTGCAGCTCAGGATCGGCGCGGCGGGCGCGAAAATCGACGCAGCGCGGCTGGTGCTGCGCAACGACGCCATCGAAGGCCAGGACATGGCCAATCGCAAGCTGATGGCCGATGCGCTCACCAAGCTGCGCTTCAAGCGCAACCTCGCCTACGCGGTGAACCTGTGCACCGAGGCGGTCGATCTCCTGCACGCCATGGCCGGCGCGAACGGCATTTACGATACGTATCCGCTCGAGCGCATATTCCGCGACGCGCATTCGCTTGCCGGCCACATCAGCTTCAGCTTCGACGCACAGGCCTCGACCTGGGGACTTGCCGCCCTCGGCGGCGAAGTCAACAATCCGACGCTTTGAACGATTCGACGGCCCTTGGCGACGAAATGAAAATCTGCCGTTACGACAACAACCGCCTCGGCATCGTGGAAGGCGACGAGGTCCTGGACGTGAGCAAAGCGCTCGCGGTCATTCCGCAGCAGAGCTGGCCGATCGCCACGGGCGACCCGCTGATCGCGAATTTCAAGCGCGTGCTCGCGGCGGCGAAAAAGCTCGCGCCCAGGGCGAAGAGAAAGCCGCTCGCGAAAGTGAGATTGCGCTCGCCGGTGTCCAACCCCGGAAAGATCATCGCCGCGCCGATCAACTACAACGACCACATCGCCGAGTCGATCGCGGACCCGGGCATCGCCCACGGTCGCACCAACATCCAGAAGGGCATCGGCGACTGGGGCCTGTTCCTCAAGGCCAACTCCTCGCTCATCGGCTTCGGCGAGGAGATACGCCTGCGCTGGCCCGAGCGTCGCAACGACCACGAAGTCGAGCTTGCGCTGGTGATCGGCAAGCGCGGCAACAAGATCCCGAAAGAAAAAGCGCTCCAGTACGTCTGCGCCTACTCGATCGGCCTCGACATGACCGTGCGCGGACCCGAGCTCCAGTGCTTCAGAAAGTCGATCGATACCTACAGCGTGCTCGGGCCCTGGCTCGTCACTGCCGACGAGATCGACGATCCCAACAATCTCGACCTTTCCATTACGGTGAACGGCGAGCTGCGGCAGAATTCGAACACCAGGTTCCTCGTGTACGACGTGCAGCGCCTGATCGAGTTCGGCTCGGCTATGTACACGCTGCACCCGGGGGACATCATCATGACCGGCACGCCCGCGGGCGTCTCGCCGGTGAAACCGGGCGATGTGCTGCATGCGTACGTCCAGGGGGTAGGTGAACGTGATATCCGGATTGCGGCGACATACGCCTGAAATACGGCCTGGTATCCTGAAACGATCCGTGGCTAACCGCCTGGCAGCCGTCGCGCATATCGAGAGAATCGGAGAGCCCATGCCCGCCACGGAAAAAACCATACTGACTGCCGAGCTGCGGCTCGACGTTCAGGAGTTCTACTCCCGCTACGCCGAGTGCCTCGACGGAGGCAGGCTGCAGCAGTGGGCCGAGTTCTTCCTCGATTCCTGCACTTACCGCGTGACCACGCGACGCAACCTGCGCCTGGGACCGGACGAGGACATCGTGTCACTTGCCACCCGAAACAGCATGCGCGACCGGATCGTCGCGATCGGCCAGTCGGAGGACTACGAGCCGCACACGCAGCGTCACATCGTCTCGAATTTCCGCATTCAGGCCGCCTCGGACCAAGAGATTCGCGTGCAGGCGAACTTCCAGATCCTGCGCACTTTTCCCGAGAAGCGCACCGAGGCTTTCGTTTCGGGCAGCTACGACGACCGCATCGCGATCGCCGGGGCCCGCCTCACGTTCAGGGAAAAACTGTGCGTGCTCGACTCGGACGTTCCTCCCGAATCGCTGCTCTACCCGATCTGAGCCGCCTCGTGGGCAATGTCCGTGAAAGGCGCACGATTTTTCCTCTCGCCGGTTTGACGGACACGTCGGTTTACCTATAAAATTCTGCGGTTTTGCAGCTGGAGTAGGGCGTGTGGCGGATATTCCGCCCGATAATCGGGCTGCAGGTTTTGTGCACCGCTGCCGTAACTCTGTTGTCGGCCTGGCTCGCCGGAATCCACGGCGCAATCTCCGCCGCGTTGGGCGGCTCGATAGGAATCGTCGCCGGCCTGGTTTTTGCAGTAATGGCAGCACGCAGTAGATCGAGGTCTGCAGCGGAGGCACTGTATACCGCTTTGAGGGCCGAAGCGGTCAAGGTGGTTCTCATGGTTCTCCTCCTGTGGATCGTGTTGACGACGTACAAGGACGTCGTCGCGATCGGGCTGATCGGCGCGTTCATCGCCACGGTCCTGATCTCCACCATGGCAATATTGGTTCGCGATAAGTAGGATTCAGAAAGAGCTTCCCGCAATGGCCGCCGAGCACGAACTGACGCCGAGCTCCTACATCGGCCATCACCTGACCTTTCTCCAGCATCCGGTGGGCGAGGGTTCGTTCTGGACACTGAACGTCGATTCGCTGCTAACGTCGGTGGTGCTCGGTGTCGTGAGCCTCGGTTTGCTGTGGTGGGTGGTGCGCGGGGCGACCGCGGGCGTTCCGGGCAAGCGCCAGGCCTTCGTCGAGCTCCTCTGCGACTTCGTCGACGGCCAGGCGAAGGACGTCTTTCACGGCAATCGCAGCTTCGTCGGGCCGCTCGCGCTGACGGTGGGGCTGTGGGTGCTGCTGATGAACGCCATGGACTTCCTGCCGGCCGACCTCATGGCGTGGGTCACCAACTTCTTCGCGCCGCACGGATTCCGCATCGTGCCGACCGCGGACGTCAACACGACCTTCGCGCTCGCCCTCTCCGTCTGGCTGCTGATGATCTACTTCTCGATCGCGGTGAAGGGCCTGGGCGGCTGGATCCACGAGCTGTTCTGCTCGCCCTTCGGAATAAAACCCCTTTGGGCGTCGCCGCTCCTTGCTTTCTTCAACCTCCTGTTCAACGCGGTTGAATACGTCTCCAAGCCGCTGTCGCACTCGCTGCGGCTGTTCGGCAATATGTACGCTGGCGAGATCATCTTCCTGCTCCTGTGGATGATGGCTTCGGCCGGACTCGTCGGGGCGTTCTTCGCCGTCCCGCTTGCCTTCCTCTGGGCGGTCTTCCATGTTCTGATAGTCGCCCTGCAGGCGTACATATTCATGATGCTGACCGTCGTCTATATCTCGATGGCACACGAAAGTCACTAGTCAATAGAGCTCAAGAAAGGGAATCAAAAATGGAAAAACTCCAACTCATCGCCCTGGTGCAGGCCTATACCGGCGTGGGCATCGGCCTTATGGTCGGCCTGGGCGCGCTCGGCGCCTGCGTCGGCGTGGGCATCATGTGCAGCCGCTTCCTCGAGGGCGCGGCGCGCCAGCCCGAGATGATCCCGGCGCTGCAGGCGAAGGTGTTCCTTCTGCTCGGCCTGATCGATGCCTCGTTCATCATCGGCCTGGGTATCGGAATGTTCTTCGCTTTCGCCAATCCGCTGCTCGGCGCGTTGGGCGGATAGGGTGGCAAGGGCTTCAAAGAACTTCGCATGAACATCAACCTGACCCTGATCGCGCAGGCGCTTACCTTCGCGATTTTCCTGCTGTTCGCGGCCAAGTTCATCTGGCCGTATTTCACGCGCAAGATCGAAGAACGCCAGAAGACGATCGCCGACGGGCTAGCCGCAGGCGAACGCGGCAAGCAGGAGCTGGAGGCGGCAGGCAAGCGCGCGCACGAAGAGCTCGCGAAGGCGCGCGAGCGCGTCGGTGAAGTGATCGCCTCGGCCGAGAAGCGCGACGCGCAGATGATGGACGAGGCCAAGGCCGCCGCCAAGGCCGAAGCCGACCGCATCCTCGCTGCGGCCAAGGCCGACATCGACCAGCAGATCGCGCGTGCCAGGGAAACGCTCAGGGAGCAGGTCGCCTCGCTCGCCGTCGCCGGCGCAGAGAAAATTCTCCGCCGCGAAGTGAACGCGCAGACCCACGCCGAGCTGCTCGGCCAGTTGAAGAAGGAAATCTAGTGGGTGTCATCCTGAGCGCGGCGAAGGATCTCCTACGGCACACTGCGTGCCGGAAGAGATTCCTCGGACTGCGTCCTCGGAATGACACGACCCTATAGCCATGGCCGAAGCCGCGACCGTCGCCAGGCCCTACGCCGAGGCCGTGTTCGGCCTCGCCGACAAGGCCGGTGCTTTCGCCAAGTGGCTCGACATGCTCGCGGCCATGGCACAGGTCGCGGCGCATCCGGAGATGCGCGCTTGCATCCTCAACCCCAATCTGGGCGCAAAGCAGCTCTACGACCTCTTCATCGCGCTTTGCAAGCAGGATTTTCCCGAGGACGCGCGGAATTTCGTGCGCGTGCTGATCGCCAACGATCGTCTCTCGCTCCTCCCTCAGATCCACGAGCAGTTCGTCGAGCTGAAGAACGAACGCGAAGGCGTGGTCGAGGCTGAGATCCGCACCGCCTTTCCGCTGGACAACGCGCAGATCACCGGTCTCGTGGCGGACATCTCGCGGCGCCTGAAACGCAGGGTCCAGCCGCGCGTCGCCGTGGACAAGGAACTGATCGGCGGCGTGCGCATCACGGCCGGCGATGAAGTGATCGACTGCTCGGTGCGCGGCAAGCTCGACGAGATGGCCGCGGCGCTGAAAGCGTGACAGATGAATCGGCGAATGAATCGGCGAATGAATTGGCGAATGAATTGACGAATGAATTGACGAATGAATTCGAAGAATGACATTCGTCATCCTGAGCGAAGCGAAGGATCTGCTTTTTGAAAAACGGAGCAACAGCAGATTCTTCGCTGCGCTCAGAATGACAAGGCAACAGGAGCCACCATGCAACAACTGAACCCATCCGAAATCAGCGACCTGATCCGCAGCAAGATCCAGAATCTTGCGCTGTCGGTGGACGTGCGCACTCAGGGGACGGTGGTGACCGTCACCGACGGCATCTGCCGCATCCACGGCCTCTCGGACGTGATGCAGGGCGAGATGCTGGAATTCCCGAA
>DATDGA010000214.1:0-3744 GCA_036522335.1 Burkholderiales bacterium | reverse complement strand
GCCAGGCGACCCTGGGCGTGGTGTAGATCGACTTCGACAGATCGACCAGTCCCGCGAGCTGCAGGCCGCTCGCTCCCGCGGTCGCGATGGCGATGGCGAGCAGCCACATGCGCATACGGTTCCAGTCGCCCATGTTGACCACGTCCGACACCGCCCCCATGGTGCAGAAGTGCGTCTTGTTGCCGACGGCGCCAAAAAGGAACGCAAGCGCAAAAGCCCCCCAAACGACCATGGAGGTGAGCGCCGCAGGATTGGGTTCGGTCACGTGACCTCGATCCGGAATCTCTCCGGGATTCTAGCGGGCCGACGGGATTCGCGGGAAACGCACGCGGCCCGCGGTGATTCGGGACTAAGACCCGGGGAGCCTATTTCTTTTGCGCGAGGCGTTGCTTGGCCTGTTCGGCCGCGGAACTCGAGGGATACTTTTTCACGAGCGCGCGCAGCGACTCGCGGGCGCCGGCGCTCTGCCCGAGCTCCGCCTGGGAACTCGCGATATTGAGCAACGCATCCGGCGCCTTGGGATTCTCCGGCCACAGCTTGACCACTTTCTGCTGGGCGGCGATGGCGGACTTGTAGTCGCGCATCGCGTAGTAGGCATTGCCGATCCAGTACTGCGCCGAGGGCAGCAGTTCGCTGCCGGAGAAATTGGTCATGAAATTCTGGAAGCTGGTGATGGCGAGCTGGTAGTTGCCGACCTTGAACTGGTTGAGCGCCGTCTCATAAGCCTGCTTCTCGGCGACGGCGTTGCGCTCGCCCTGGCTCAGCTTGTCCTGCAGCTGCGTTTGATTCTGCTCGAGCTTTCTCAGGCGGTTGTCCAGGTCGACGTACAGGTCTTTCTGGCGCCGCTCGAGGGTCTCCGTCTGGTTAGCCAGCACTTCGATCTGCCCGCGCAGCTTCGCGACGTCCTGTCTGAGCGATTCGATCAACTGGGCGAGATCGACGACGCGGTTCTGCCCCGAGGAATCCATCTGCCCGAGCTTCGCATCGATCGCCGAGAGGCGTTCCTCGATCGATTTCTGGCGGGCCTCGACCTGATTTCTCAGCTGGAAGATCTGCTTGCGCGCCTCGTCGTCGTCGAACAGCGCGGCGTGGGCGAGCGAAGGCAGCGCGAGCGCGGCAAGCAAAATCCCCAAGCTCGCCCTGCGACCCGCCCTCTTGGGCAGGGCGGCAAGGGAATTCCCCCCGCAAAGGGGGGATTCCAGGAGGGTGGCCGCCACTTCGGGCCCGCTCTAGTACTCGCCGCCGTAGAGCATGTCGCTGCGGCGGTTCTGCGACCAACACCCTTCGCCATGCTCTCCGCAGCGCGGCTTTTCCTCGCCGAGACTGACCGGTTCGACCTGCGATTCGGTCGCCCCCATCAGCACCAGCATGCGCTTCACTCCTTCGGCGCGCCGCTGCCCGAGCGCGATGTTGTATTCGCGGCTTCCGCGCTCGTCGCAGTTGCCCTGGACGAGCATCTTCGTGCCGCGATGCTCGGCGAGATATTTGCCGTGGGCCTGCAGCACCGGACGGTACTCGTCCTTGATGTCGTACTTGTCGAGCTCGTAGAAGACGGAGCGCTTCGAAAGGCCGCTGTTCGGATCCTTCAGCGGATCGACCTGCGCCGTAGAAGGCTGGAGCGGCTGCGAGGTCACCGGGGAGGCAGATGGCGTCTGCGCCGAAGCCGGCGTCGCAGGCACGGGCTTTTCAGTTTCGGTGGGCTGGCTGGCGCAGCCATAAAACAGAGCCAGGGCCATCGCGGAAAACAATGCTTTCTTCATATCGATCTCCTTTGGAGCGCCAGCGAACGGGAGCCGGCAGCCCTTCTTGTACTCCCCATTTTCGTACTTCCTGAATTGCGGCCGCAACGATCGTTCCGTTGCAGCCTTTATCTAGTTACCCAAAAACGGCCCCCAGGCCGGCTCCCGGACATCGGCCGCCTGGACGCTCAGCCGCTGCTTGAAGCGGCCGTCGCTCGATACCGCGGCGAGCACGCCGCGGTTGTCGACATCTGTTGCATAAAGAATGATCCGCCCGTTCGGCGCGAAGCTCGGGGACTCGTCGCGCTGGCCGTCCGTCAACGTTTGAACCTGCCTGCTCTCCAAGTCCATGGCCATCAGCTGGAAGCGCCCGCTAATGCGCGAAATGTACGCGAGGGTCTTGCCGTCCGGGCTGACGCGCGGTGACACATTGTAATCGCCTTCGAAGGTCAAGCGCACGGGTTCTCCCCCGCTCGCGGGCATCCGATAGATCTGCGGGCTGCCCCCTCTGTCCGAGGTGAAGTAGATCGATTGACCGTCCGGAGTGAAAAATGGTTCCGTATCGATCGCACCGGAAAACGTGATGCGCCGGAGGTTGGTGCCGTCGGCGTTCATCAGGTAGACCTGCGAGCCTCCGTCCTTGGAGAGCACGGCCGCCAACTGCTTCCCGTCCGGGGACCAGGCGGGCGCGCTGTTCGAGCCCCTGTAATTCGCCACCGGCGCCGGCTGCCTGCTGGCGGAGAGGCTCTGCACGAAGAGGATCGGCTTCTTGTTCTGAAACGAGACATAGGCCATGCGGGTGCCGTCCGGCGACCACGCCGGCGACATGATCGGTTCGTGGGAAATCAGGATCGATTGCGCGTTCTGCCCGTCGGCGTCCGCGACGCGAAGCTCGTAGCGCGCGCCCTGCTTGACGATGTAGGCGATTCTGGTGCTGAACACGCCGCGCTCGCCGATGAGCTTCTCGTAGATGAAATCGGCGATCTTGTGAGCCGTGAGCCGGACCTGAGCGGCGGTGAGCGTATACGCGATGCCGCCGATCTGGACCTGCTTGGGGACATCGATCAGGCGAAACCGCACCTCGAACTTTCCGTCGGGAAGCCGCTGCGCCTGCCCGATCACCATGGCGTCGGCCAAGCGGCTCTTCCATTCGGGGAAATTGACCTGCGAGATCTCGACGGGCAGCGGACTGATTCCCCCGACGAAAAGCGCGCGAAAGCGGCCGCTTCGCGAGAGATCCTGCTCGACGATCTCAGTGATGCTCTGCGGCAGAGCGGACTCCCCCACGAAGGGAAGCACCGCGATGGGAATCTGGTTGGCGCCGCCCCCGGTGATCTCGATGATGAGCTGGGCGCGGACCACGCCACTGAGGAGAAAGGCTAGTGCGGCAAAAAGGAGTGTGGTCCGTTTCATTCGAGACGAAAGTATACCGTCATCATCTCCCCTCTATTCTTGCGGCCTGAACTTGAGCTGCAGCTCGCGCCTGAACTGATCGGGGCGTTCGGGCCTGGGCAGCGGCGAGCTTTTCAGTATTGCCCGCTCGACCGCGCCGTCGTAGGCGTCGTAGCCGCTCGATTTCCTGAGCCGCGCCGAAAGCACCTCGCCCGTGGGCAACTGCACGACATCGAAGATCGCCTCCGGATTTCCCTTGATTTCCGGAGGAAGCACGATGTTCGACTTGATCCTGGAGCGGATCTTGTCGGCGTAGTCCGCGTCGATGGTGGGAGCGGCGGCGACGGGTGCGAAATGCTTCAGCGCTTCCTGCCGCTCGCGGTTCCGCGTAAGCGCCTGCTGCTCTTGCGCGAGCTGTTCCCGGATGCGCTGGGTGTTATCGAACTTGAGCGGGCGCTCGTCCTTCTTTTTTTTCTCCGCCTTCTTCTCACGTTCGATCGCGATGTCGGGCTTCGACGGCTTCTGCTCGGCCCTGGGCTCGGGTCTGGGCTGCGGCTTGAGCTCGGCCTTGGGCTCGGGTGGCTCGATCGCCGGCAGCTCGCTCCACAGTTCG
>DATDGA010000213.1:0-7406 GCA_036522335.1 Burkholderiales bacterium | reverse complement strand
ACCTCGGTCGGTCTCGACGGACCGATCTCCCTGCCCACCCGCGAGGACCTTGCCGGCCTGCGCTTCGGCGTCCCGAAGGAGATCGGCGAGGCCGCCCTCGACCCCGGCGTGCGCGCCGTCTTCGAGGCGACGATCGCGCGGATCGTCGTGGAGGAACCAGCCCGAGCCTTTCTGCGCGCCGGGCTCGCCCGCGCGCTCGAAGTCCTTGCCCTGCAGCGTCAGCGCCAGACGATATCCCGCGGGAAGCGCGAGGCTCGCCGGCCAGATCTCGAGTTCGACTTCGCAGACCTCGCCGGGCTTGAGTTTTTGCGCTTCATCGTGCGTGTGCCAGGGCTGCCATTCGGTGGAGCGCCGCGGATCGAGCTTCCTCTGGGATACGCGCAGCCAGCCTTGCGAGACCGGCGCCTTGGGTTCGACCGCGGAGAAAAACGTGATTTCATTTCCCTGCGGGCCGAAGGCGCGCAGCGTCGCGAAGAGGTCCATATCGTCGGTCGAGGACGATATCCAGACCTTTGCCGCGATCGGTCCGGCGAACTCGAGGTTCCGCCCGAGCGGCGCGCTGTTAAAGGTCACGCCGTCGCCGATCGCTGAGTAGCGGGCGCTTGCCGGTGAGCGCGGCGGATTCTGCGAGAGCGCCTTGTCGGAGGCATCGAGATAAAAGCGCGTCCATTTCGTCCCGGTGAGCGGCCATTCCGAATCGTCCACCACGCGCGCGACCGAGTCGTCTGCCGCGCGAACCGCGACCTGCACCCTCGGCTCGCGCTCCCAGCCGTTGTCGATGTCCTTCAGGTAGCGGTCGAAGAACTTCCGCTGCAGCGCCACGCTCTGCGGCAGGAGGAAGGTGAGGAAATACGAACCCGACTGGACCTTGAGCCATTTCTCGCGCGAGGCGATGCCGAGGTACCCGAGGATCGTCCCGCGCAGGTGCAGGCCGAGGCCGCCCCAGTTCGCCACGACGAGCGCCGGGATTCCGATGCGCTCGAGGCGCGCGCTGCGCTCCTCGTACCACGGTCCGTTCAGCGGGCGCGCGAGAAGATTCCCGATGTAGTCGACCCGGTTCGCCGCGAGCTCCGCGGGCGGGAGGCTGGCAGGCCCGGTGTTTCGCTCTCCGGTGTCGATGTCGGTGAGCGGCGTGTCGGGATTGCCGTATTGATTCCTCAGTACGCTGCGGTTCCACCAGCGCTTGAGAAAGCCGCCGCCGAGGATGCCGCCCTGGCGCGTGCGATCGCGGTAGAAATCGTAGGTGCCTTGCCAGGGGAGAATCGCTGCGAGATGCGCAGGTCGCTCGGCCGCGATCATCCACTGCCCGGCCGCGTAGTAGGAGATGCCGAGCAACCCGACCCTGCCGCTCGACCAGGGCTGCACCGCCGCCCATTCGATCGCGTCGTGGAAATCGCGGAACTCGGCGGGCGAATTGACGTCGAGCCTTCCCGCCGACTTGCCCGAGCCGCGCGAATCCGCCTTTACCACGACATAGCCTTCGGGCGCCCACATCTCCGGATCCGGCGTTTCGAAGACGAGGTATTTGCACGAAGACGCTTCGAGGATCTCCGGGTGGCGGCGCCCGAGCGCTTCCCAGGCTTCGGGCATGAACTGCGACAGATGCACGTCCTTGCCGTAGGGCCCGAGCGTCATGAGTACCGGAAATTTCCCGGAGGCGTCGGGACGGAATACGTTCGCGCGCAGAGCAGCGCCGTCGCGCATCGGGACGGCGACGTCCCTGTCGAGTACTCCCCAAGGCAGCGAGATCATTCGTTCCCTCTCCCCTTTGGGGAGAGGGCTAGGGTGAGGGGCTTCGCCGCCACCAGCACGAACGCGATCACGCAAGGCCGGTCGCTGCGATTGCTCCAGGCGTGGTTGGTGCCGCGCTGGACGAGGCAGTCGCCGGCGCGCAGCAGCACCTCCCCTTCGTCCAGCACCGCGTGGATCTCTCCGGAGAGGACCACGCAGTAGTCGAGCGTGTGCGTCCTGTGCATTCCCGGGTGGCGGCGCTTCGCCGGGTCGGCGGCCTGCGCCCCCATGCCTGGAAAGAACGCCTCGGGATCGAGAGTCTTCAGGCGCACGCGGTCGGGCGGATACTCGATGATGCGGAACACGGTTCCGCCGTTCACCGGCTCGATGCGCCGCTCGTGATCGGCGGCGTCCCCGGCGCCCGAATAGTCGGCCGGCGAGGAACGCGTCTCCCACAACTCGGTCAACTGCAGGCCGCCTGCTTTCTCCAGGAAAAAACTGTGCGGCGACTCGCCGTCCATGAGGACGACGGCGCGCCCTTGTGCGTCGTGGCCGGTGACCACCCGCCGGGTTCGCCTGGGACTCAAGGATCGCGCCCGCCGCTCACTCCGGCTGGATCCCGATTTCCTTCACGATGCGGCCCCACTTCGCGAGCTCCGCGCGAATGTATTCGCCCAGGGCCTCCGGTGTTTCCGCGCCTTCGGTGTAGAAGCCCAGATCGCGCAGGCGCTGCACCGTCTCCGGATCCTTGAGCACGCGGTCCATCTCGCGGTTGACGCGCTGCACGACCTCCGCCGGAGTTCCCGCAGGCGCTACGAGGGCGAACCAGCCGATATATTCGAAGCCGGGGTAGGTCTCGGCGATCGTGGGCACGTCCTCGTAGCCCGGGATGCGCTTGGCGTAGCTCACCGCGAGCGGGCGCAGCTCGCCGCTCTTGATGCGCGGCCCCGCCGCTGGCACCGCGAGGATCACCAGCTGCGTCCGCCCGGCGAGCGTGTCCTGGATTCCCTGGGGCATGACGTTGTAGGGGACGGTAAGGATGTCGGCCCCGGAGATCTTGTTGAGCCACGCCGCCATCATCCCGGTGAAATTTCTCAAGCCGTCGGTGGCGTAGCTCAACTTGCGCGGGTTGGCTTTGTCGTAGGCCACCAGTTCGCCCAGCGTTTTCACCGGGATGCTCGGGTGCACGAGCACGAAGAACGGGCCCTTGACGATCATCGCCACCGGCGTGAAGTCCTTGACCGGATCGTAGGGCAGCGATTTGAAGGTGTAGGGATTGGACACGAGCGTCGCCGCCGTGACGCAGAAGTAGTTGTAGCCGTCTGGCGCGGAGCGCGCCGCGGCCTGCGCCGCGATCAGGTTCCCGCCGCCCGGACGGTTGTCGACGACGACCTGCTGGCCCACCACGCGCGACAACCGGTCGGTGACGAAGCGGCAGATGATGTCGGGCGCCGACCCGGCGGCGAAGGACACGATGACGCGGATGGGACGCGTCGGCCAGGCTCCTGAGCCCGCCGAAGGACCTGAGCCCGTCGAAGGGCTTTGGGCGCCCGCTTCGCCGACAGCGAAGCACAAGGCTGCAAGCGACAAGGCGCGAACGAGGTTCTTCATGATGCTCACTCCGGTTGCAGGCCGATGTCCTTGACGAGCTTCGCCCAGCGCGCGCGCTCGTCCTTCAGAAATTGCGCGAGATCCTGCGGCGTGCCGGGGCCTTCGTTGATCGCACCGAGGTCGAGCAGGCGCTGCTGCACCTCGGCGCTCGCCAGAACCGCGTTCACGTCGGCGTTGACCTTGCGCACGATGGCTTCGGGCGTGCCCGCCGGCGCGACCAGCGCGAACCAGCCGACGTATTCGAAGCCCGGATAGCTCTCGGCCAGGGTCGGCACGCTCTCCAGGCCGGTCACGCGCTTCGCCGCCGTCACCGCGAGCGGCCGCAGGTCGCCGCGTTTGATGAAAGGGCTCATCGCCGCGGAGCTCACCAGGACCACCTGCGTGCGTCCGGCGACCGTGTCTTGCAGCGCCGGCACGACGCCGTTGTACGGCACTTGCAGGAGATGCATGCCGGTTGCGACGTTGAGCAGCTGGCTCATCAGGCCGCCGAAGGTCTTGGCGCCTTCGTTCGCGGCGGCGAGCTTGCCCGGGTCCTTCTTGTCGAGCGCGATCAGCTCGGCGAGCGACTTCGCCGGGACGGAGTTGTTGACCGCCACCACCATGGGAGATTTTCCGATGAGCGCGACCGGAACGAAATCGCGCTCCGGGTCGTAGGGCAGCGACTTGAAGGTGAATGGATTGCTGACGAGCGCGGCGGTGGTGGCGAAGTAGTAGTTGTAGCCGTCGCCGGCCGAGCGCGCCGCGGCCTGCGCGCCGATGACGTTCTGGCCGCCGGGGCGGTTGTCGACCACGACCTGCTGGTTCCACCGCTTGGACAGGCCGTCGGCGACCAATCGAGCGGAAATGTCGGGCGAGGAGCCCGGCGGCTGCGACAGGATCCAGTGCACCGGCCGGTTCGGGAATTCCTGCGCAAAGGCATGGCCGGAAATGGCGGGCAGGGCCGCGATCAGGAACAGGTGCGAAAGTAGTTTCATCTTCCCTCCTTGTTTTCTCAACCCAGTTCGACGATCTTCTGCGGAAACCTGTGCAGCTTCTCCACCACGCCCGAGTCCCCGATCAGGAAATTATCGCAGCACCAGCTGTAGGTGCGCTCGGTGACGTAGGTCGGGTGGCACACCATGTTCATGTTCTTCGCGATCGTCATGGTCTCGTCGTGGCGGATGAGCGGGCGCTCGACCATGTCGTAGCCCTGGCCGTGCGAGTGCAGGCGCTTTTCCTCGGGGCGCCCGTTCTTCTTCATGAAGGCGTTGTACTCGGCGAAGATCTCGCTGCATTTCGCTCCGGGCTTCATGCGGTCCAGGGTGAATCTCTGCGCCTCCAGCACGAAGGCGAATTCGTCCTTCATCTCCTGCGAGGCGCGCCCGAGCACGCAGGTGCGCCCGAGCTCGGTGTAGAAACCTCCGGGTCCGTTGTTCTCGATCAGGAGGGTGAACTGGTCGCCTTCGCGCAGCACGCGGTTCTGCTGGTAGCGGTTCGCAAAGATCGCCGCCGTGCCGACCGGCCCCGAGCCGGCGAGGAACAATCCCTGCTCGCTGCCGTGCCTGTGGCCGACGTGCTCGGCGATCGCCGCGACCTCCAGCTCGCGCATGCCGGGCTTCACCGCGGCGAAGGTTTCCTCCATCGCCTTGTCCTGCATCATCGCGGTACGGCGAATCCGCTCCAGCTCTTCCGGACTCTTGATCGCCTTGATGCGGTCGACCGCGTCGGAGGCGTCGGTGAATTTTGCTCTGATCAATTTGCGCCGGAGAGAGTCCCCCAGCGCGAACGACATCGCGGCGCGCCCGAGGAGCCCGATCGTTCCGCCGGAATATTTCTCCAGCGCTTTCTCGGCGAGCTCGGCGTCGTACTCGGCGGTGTAGGGACAGGACGCGTAGGAGGGCATGCCCATGAAGCGCGCGGTGCCGCGGCGCACGGGGTCGCCCTCGCGAGGAAACTCGCGCACCACGCCCATCGGTCCCTGAGCGATCACCGTCATGCGCTCGTCCTTCGGGAAGATCACCGTGACCGGGTAGCCGTTGGTCGCGGGCACGTCGGTGAAGTACTTGACGTAGCCGCCCATGAAATCGTTGTTCGACTGCATGAGGAGCGCGTCTATCCGGTGCTCGGCCATCGCAGCGCGCACCGCGGCCCAGCGCCGCTCGAGCTCAGCGGTCGAGATCGGGTGGTTGATTCTTTCGTTCACCGCCATGGGCCTAGCGCTTCACCACGTTGATCATGTGCTCGACATCTCCGGCGAGATACTTCCTGAAATTCTCCACCACCGTGGGGAGCGCCTGCTCGGCGTACTGGTCGTGGAAGCCGCCGAGGTGCGGCGTGACGATGACGTTGTCCATGCTCCAGAAAGGATGGTCCTCGGGCAAGGGCTCTTGTGCGAATACGTCGAGCGCCGCCCCTGCGAGTCGTTTTTCTCGCAGGGCGCGGACGAGGGCTTCTTCGTCGACTATGCCGCCGCGCGCCAGATTGACGAGATACGCGCCGGGCTTCATCGCCGCGAGGACCTTCGCGCTCACGATACCGCGCGTCTCGGGCGTGTAGGGCGTGAGGAGCACCAGAAAATCGAGCGCGCCGACGGTCTCCTGCAGTTCGTCGCGGCGGACCATGCGGTCGAAGCCCTCCATCTCCCGGGGCGCTGAGCTGATTCCCGTCACGCTCATGCCGAATGCCTTGCACGCGGGTACCAGCGATTTTGCGATCGCGCCGACGCCGAAGATGCCGACCGTCTTGCCCTTCAAGAGCCGCGAGGGATAGCGCTCCCATTTGCGCCCGTGCTGGTTGCGCATCGCGCGGGGCAGGTCGCGCGCGAGCGCGAGCATCAGCATGATCGCCGCCTCGGGCACCGAGTCGCCGTGCAGGCCGTGCATGTTGGTGACCAGCACGCCGTCGCGGAAAGGCGGCCGGTCGACGATTCCGTCCACGCCGGTGCCGAGCGCCTGGATCCATTTGAGCTTCCTGCCCTTCTCGAGCACGCGGTCGGCCATGTGGGCGCCGAAGGTGAGCAGGATTTCCGCGTCGGCGATATGGGGATCGACCTTGCTGTGGTGGTCGACGAGATCGATGGCGATCCCGGGAAATTCGCTGCGCAGGCGGTTGTAGTACTGCATTCTGATTTTTTCCGGCAGGGTGAGCAGAATGAGCAGCCTGGTCATGAATGCGCCGGTGTGGTGCGGTCCGCCCGCGCGGGCGGACCGTCGAGATCGTTCGATTCCTTTGATTTTGCGAGCGCGTTCATTCTCGAATCCGCCCCCGGCCTTGTCAAGGCGCGCGGCGCGTGCCCGCATGCGGGGGCAGGGATACAATGCCGGAGCCTCAACCCTTCTGGAGGAGACCCATGTTCGTAATGCACAAGCTCGAAAACGCATTGCTCGCAGCCGGCATCGCCGCCCTCGGTCTGGGCGGCTGCGCGACGATGAGCGGCACGCCTTCAACCGGAGACAACGTGTTCTCGCTCACCTCGTCCGCCTTCAAGGACGGCGCGATGCTCGAGAAGAAGAACGCCGGCAACAATCCGAAGAACCCGAACTGCATCGGAGACAACGTCTCGCCGCCGCTGTCATGGTCGAATCCGCCCGCGGGCACGCGCAGCTACGCGCTGCTGATGGTCGATCCCGAAGGCCGGCAGGGGCTGGGCGTGAATCACTGGGTGGCTTACGGCATCCCGGCGAGCGTCACCGGATTTGCCGAAGGCGAAACGAGCCAGCTCGGCGACAAGTACGTCGGCGGTAAGGGCACCAACGGAATGGGGTACTACCTCGGCCCATGCACGCCTCCGGCGACCGGCATGCATCACTACACCTTCACGCTGATCGCGACCGACCTCGATCCGAAGGAGCTGCCGCCCGGCCTCACGCGCGACGAGGTCGTGACGAAGCTGCAGGGCCACACCAAGGGCGCGGCAGGTCTGGTAGGGCTGTTCGGACGACGGCCGTGAATGCGGGCGGCGGCCCGGGTACGGCCCGCCGTCTTGCGAGCCGCGCTGCTGCGCCGGGGTTCGCTCGGCGCAGTTGAAACGGGGATTTTCAGAATCCGGTGCAGCCGGACGATACGGTTCCCAGCCCGTTACCGTC
>DATDGA010000212.1:0-1765 GCA_036522335.1 Burkholderiales bacterium | reverse complement strand
GGCTGGTCGCGGAGATGGGCGGTCTTGCCGAACGCATGATCGTCGATTCCGTCGATGCGCTGATCCGCCGGGATGTCGCGCTCGGCAAGCGGGTCGCCGCCTCCGACGCCGAAATCGACAGTCTCCAGCACGTCATCGAGGAACGCGCGGTGTTGACCATCGCGCGGCGCCAGCCGATGGCGGTGGACCTGCGCGAAATCGTCGGCGCCATGCGGGTCGCCACCGATCTCGAGCGGATCGGGGATCTTGCCAAGAACATGGGCAAGCGGGTCGCGGCGCTGGAGAGCGATTTCCAGCCGCTGAAGCTGATCCGCGGCCTCGAGCACATGACCGACCTCGTGCAGTCGCAGGTAAAATCGGTACTCGACGCCTATGCGGCGCACGATTTGCCGGCGGCGATGGCGGTCTGGAAAGGCGACGAGGAAGTCGACGCCATCTGCACCTCGCTGTTCCGCGAATTGCTGACCTACATGATGGAAGATCCGCGCAACATCAGCTTCTGCATCCATCTGATGTTCTGCGCCAAGAACATCGAGCGGATCGGCGATCACGCCACTAATATCGCCGAAACCGTGTTCTATATGATCGAAGGCCAGCAGATACTCGACAAGCGCCCGAAAGGGGATATGACGACCTTTGCCACGACCGTGCCCGGGAATTGAAGGCGCGTCTTCGAGCGCAAGCCTGCCCCGCACCTGATGCGGGGACCGGCTGGCGTGAACAAAACGCATCAAAGCAATTTGAAGTCAAAGCAATAGAAAAGGCTTAAGCATATGAGCGCGCGCATTCTGGTGGTGGAAGACGAGGAGGCGCTTACCACGCTGTTGCGCTACAACCTCGACGCCGAAGGCTACGATGTCGAGACGGTCGGGCGCGGCGATGACGCCGACACCCGTCTGAAGGAGCATGTTCCCGATCTGATCGTGCTCGACTGGATGCTGCCGGGCCTGTCCGGGATCGAGCTGTGCCGCCGCTTGCGGGCGCGGCCGGAGACGAGGTCGCTTCCGATCATCATGCTGACCGCGCGCGGCGAGGAAAGCGAACGGGTCAGGGGCCTTGCGACCGGTGCCGACGACTACATCGTCAAGCCGTTCTCGGTGCCTGAATTGCTGGCGCGGGTGAAGGGACTGTTGCGCCGCGCCAGCCCCGAGCGTCTTGCCACCGTACTCACCTATGGCGACATCGAGCTTGATCGCGAAAAGCGCCGCGTCGCCCGCTCGGGCCGCCCGATCGATCTCGGCCCGACCGAATACCGGTTGCTGGAATTTTTTCTCGAGCATCCGGGCCGGGTGTTCAGCCGCGAGCAGCTGCTCGACAGCGTCTGGGGCCGCGATATCTATATCGATGAGCGCACCGTGGATGTGCATATCGGGCGGCTGCGCAAATTGCTCAACCCCGGCCGCGAGCAGGATCCGATCCGGACCGTTCGCGGCGCCGGCTACGCGCTCGACGACCGCTTCGCGAAAGTGGAATAGGTAATCACGCCAGGAACACCGGCCTCATCCTGAGAGCTTGTGAAGCAAGCGTGCGCAATCGGCACCGGCGAAAGATACTGACCTCATCCTGAGGAGCTTGCGAAGCAAGCGTCTCGAAGGATGGACGCAAAGCGCGGACGCGCGGCCATCCTTCGAGACGCGCGCAAGGGCGCGCTCCTCCAGCGATAACGGCGAAGCCGTTACGCGGGGATGAGGTCGCAGATATATTTCACGACCTCTTTCACGGGCGATGACGACTGGAACCGTTGTCGCTGGCCGAAGGCGCTACG
>DATDGA010000211.1:0-1719 GCA_036522335.1 Burkholderiales bacterium | reverse complement strand
TATGGAGGCCCCGTCTATAATGGCGAACTTCATCTCGACAGCGCCTGTGTACGTCAGACCCTCCTTGGCAAGGGTTCCGCCAAAAGGGACGGTTACTCGATTAGCCAGGGCGGGCGCTGCGAAGGAGTGAGTGCTAGCCTTCGTTGAAAAGAGGCGGCTCCCAGTAGGATGAGCCGGTTCACAGCGAGTGGATCGGACCATTCCCAACAAGGAGCCTTCGATGGGCAAGGTACTCGGGATGCGGGCGGAGCGGAAGCGGGATGTTGTCGGCGAGGCTGCGGTTCAGCAGGCGATGGCCGACCTCGACGCGCGCATCGAGATGATCCAGGCGCTGATTCCACTCGGACTGGATGCCGTGCACGAGGCGCTGCAGCAGGCTGTGGAGCAACTGGCGGGGCCTCGCTACCAGCGCGGCCCGGCGGACCGGCGCTTCTACCGCTGGGGCTCGGAGTCGGGCTCGGTCTACCTGGCGGACCAGAAGGTGGCGGTGCAGGTGCCGCGGGTGCGCGACCGGCACGCCGGCCAGGAGGTGCGACTTGCCGCGTACGAACGGCTGCGTTCGCCGCGCGGCGGGGACGCGCAGTTGCTGGCACGCGTGCTGCGCGGGATCGGCTGCCGCAACTACGAGGCGAGCTCGGCGCTGGTGCCGGAGGTGTTCGGGCTGTCGGCGTCGACGGTGTCGCGGCGGTTCATCCGGGCGAGTGCGGCGAAGCTGCAGGCGCTGATGGAGCGCGACCTATCGGGCCACGACCTGGTGGCGCTGTTCCTGGACGGCAAGAGCTTCGGCGACGACGAGATGGTGATCGCGATCGGCGTGACCCTGGCGGGGACGAAGGTCGTGCTGGGGTTGGTGCAGACGGCGAGCGAGAACACGAAGGTGTGCCGGCAGTTCCTGAAGTCGCTGGTCGATCGCGGGCTTGCTTTCGAGCGGGGGCTGTTGTGCGTGCTCGACGGAGCGAAGGGGTTCCACGGCGCGGTGCGCGAAGTGTTCGGCTCCGCGGCGGTGATCCAGCGGTGCCGCTGGCACAAGCGCGAGAACGTGCTCGCCTACCTGTCCGAGTCGAGGCGGCCGGCGATGCGGCGCAAGCTGCAGGCGGCGTACGAGCAGCCGACCTACGACAAGGCGAGGGTGGCGCTCAAGCGCGTGCGCAGCGAGCTGGCGCTGATGAACCAATCCGCGGCGCGCAGTCTCGACGAAGGGTTCGAGGAGACGTTGACCCTGCATCGCCTCGGGCTGGCCGAGGAACTGCGGCTGTCGTTCGCGACCACCAACGCGATCGAGTCGATCCAGGCGCACATCGGCCGACTCACCGATCACGTCGACCGCTACCACAACAGTGAACAGAAGCAGCGCTGGGTCGGGACGGCGTTGCTCGAGATCGAGCCGCGGCTACGGCGCGTGCGCGGGATGAAGCATCTGCCGGCGCTGCGCGCGGCACTGCAGCGTGAGATGGGCAACACGAAGCGTCAGGCTGCTGCCTGACCTGTCGAGCCGTCACGTTTCAACGAAGAATGGCATTGACTCTGGCCCCGTAGCTCAGACGGATAGAGCAGCGGTTTCCTAATGGGGTAGGGCCGAATATCAACGATTCGGGCCGTACGAGCCAAGTGACGTCGCGGCAGCACAATGCGAAGCGCCTCTTCGGGATGCCCCGTTGAGGCGCTTCGTGTCCATGGACTACAGTGGGCAGCGCTGGACTTGAATGGACGCTGAGACCG
>DATDGA010000210.1:0-2932 GCA_036522335.1 Burkholderiales bacterium | reverse complement strand
GTTCGAGAAGCGCTACGCGGCCTGCGTCTGCCTGGGGGCGCTGCACTGGGATCTGCACGCGTGGCAATCGAAGATCAAGGAGCAGCTCAAGGCCGATCCCAAAAAAAGCGCGCAGTCGAATTTCCAGTTCCAGTGGATCCTCGGCCTATCCGACTCGGACGCAGCTCTGGAGCACGCCAAGCAGTTCTCCCTTGCCGGAGTCGCGGATAAAATCACCTGCCCGGTGCTGATTACGCACGGGGCGAATGATCGCGTCGTGCCGGTGGAGGCGGCGCACAAGCTCTACGCCGCGCTCGCGACGCCGAAGAAAACGCTCAAGATTTTCACGGCCGAGGAGGGCGGGGCCGAGCACTGCCAGGTGGACAACCGGCCGCTCGCGATCGACTACATCGCCGACTGGATCGCGGCCAGCGTCTCGCGCGGGCCGGACAGGGCATGAGGGTCGCACTCTTCGGCGCCACCGGCATGGTCGGGGCGAGCGCGCTCATCGAATGTCTCGCCGACCCGCGGGTGGAGTCCGTGATCGCCGTCGGGCGCAGGCGCAGCGGGACAAAGCTGCCGAAGGTCACGGAGATCGTCCACTCCGACTTCTTCGATTTCAGGGGGCTCGAGCCCCGCTTTGCGGACTGCGACGCGTGCTTCTTCTGCCTCGGAGTATCGGCCGCGGGAATGAGCGAAGAGGCGTACTACCGCCTGACCTACGAGCTGACCCTTTCAGCCGCCCGATCCGTGCTCGCGGCGAATGCGAAGCTGACCTTCTGCTACGTCTCGGGTGCGGGCACCGACAGCACCGAACGCGGGCGCTCGATGTGGGCGCGAGTCAAGGGTAAGACCGAGAACGCCCTGCTCGCCATGCCGTTCAAGGCGGCCTTCATGCTGCGCCCCGCTTACATTCAGCCCCTTCGCGGGGTGCAATCGAAGACGCCGCAGTACCGGGCTTTCTATTCGGTTCTCGGCCCCCTGTACCCCGTGTTGCGGCGCCTCGCTCCGAGCTACGTCACGACGAGCGTCGACCTCGGCCGCGCGCTGATCCGCCTCGCCGCCGAGGGCTATCCGCGCCCGATCCTGTATACAGAGGACATCAACCGCCTCGCGCTTGGCGCTGTGAGCCGCGGCTAGTTTCCGACCGCGAATCCCAGGATCGCGGGCCGCAGCTCGCGCTTGAGCGTCGCGTCCGCCTCGTCGAGCGCGCGCCGCTGCGCCGTGGCCTTCTGCGGGCTGGACGTCTTGATCTCCCAGCGCTTGTTGCCCCGCACCTTGCCGCTCGCCTTCTCGGCGAGCTGGACCTCCAGCGTCCCGCGCATCCAATACCAGCCGTCGATAGGGCCGAGATCGTCGAGCTGCAGCGAGCCGACCAGGACGTAGGGCGCGTCTTCGCCCGCCTCCGGCACGAAGCCGGCCGCAGAGAGCGCCGCCGAAAGCATGCGCTCGAGCTCCTGCGAGCCCGGCGCCTGGGGCTTCATGCGCACGCGCTTCAGCAGCGCGGCGAGGTCCGCGGCGAGCTGGCCGCTGTTCTGCCGGGGCTCCACGCCGAGTCCGGTGACGTCGATCACCTGGAGCGTGCGCTGCACGGCGTCGCGCTCGCGCTGCGAGTCGAGCGCGCGGCTCGCCGAGGCGACCTGCGCCAGCAGGTCGGGCGCCTTGCGCGCCCCATCGACATAGCCGAGCGTCGCCGCGTCGAGCCGCTCGATGTCGGCACGCAGCCCCATCGCCGCCTGCGAGCGCGGCAGAACCGCGAGCGCGTAGACCGACTTGGTCTGCGGATCCTGCCAGGTCTCGGGGATCTGGATGCCGCGCACGATCTGGTCGGTGCGTGTCACGATGCTCCGCGACACCTGCGATTCGGTCTTCGCGCCCTCGGCGCCCGAGTTGAAGCTGGTGACGTCGCTCGATTTCGCCGACACGCCCACCTCCAGGATCTTCGCCAGATCGGCGCGGGCGCGGTTGCGCGCATCCTCCTGCGCGTCCGCCTGGCCGCGCCCCACGAGATACTGGTTGTCGGGATACTTGGCGCTCTTGCCGTTCACCCAGTCCGGGGTGGAAGGCGCGCTCGCGCAGCCGAACAGGGAAATGCCCACCGCAACGATCCATAGCCATGGCTTCATGGTTTTACCTCGAGATTGGTTGGAATCCAGTGCCGCGATACGTATTTCTTTTCTCCCTTGCGCAGCGTGACCTTGATCTCGCTCGAATCGAGCACGCGCTCGTCGCGCCCGTGGAGCTCGATCTTGAGCCTGTATTCTCCCGGCGGAAGCGCGAGGCGCGCGAGATGAATCTCCCCCGGCAGCGTAAACCAGCTGCGGGTGTCGGCGCGCTCGGTGAGGACGCCGGCGACGTTGACCGCCAGCCCGAACAGTGCGCTCGCGCCGCTGTCGTTCGAGTTCGATGAGGCCACGCCGGCCAGGGTGTCCTTGGTCGCCATGCGGGCGATCGCCCGGGCGGTGATCCCCGGCATCTCGGATTCGAGCGTCTTCACCGCGATCGCGTCGATGTTCTCCACCAGCGAAGTCTGCGCCGAGCTCGAGTCCGCGCTGACGCGCGCGTAGGCGAACGGCTGCGCCCGCGAGCGGTACTGCGGCAGCGCGATCCTGAGTATGCGCCCGGTCGCCGGGTTGGGCACGGTGGTCGCACGCTCGCGCTTGAGCGGGGCCAGCCCGGCGTGCACCGTGAGGATGATCTCGCCGCGCTCGCGCAAGTCGGCCTCGCTCAGCGTCTGGGCGATCTTGAACTCCTCGCGGTAGCCCTTCGCCTCCTCGGTGAGGCCCATGCGGTCGGCGAGGCGCTCAGTTCAGCGTTGGTTTATGACTTCGAGGCAGGTGGGTCCGAGTATCTCGAGAAACTGCAGTAGCCGCGGACTGTTCATGCCGCCACGTACAGTTCGTCGCGCTCGTCGACGTCGCTCCCAACGTTCGGTCGACGTTTCACTTCGAAT
>DATDGA010000209.1:0-5473 GCA_036522335.1 Burkholderiales bacterium | reverse complement strand
TACGGTACCGATAGGCATGGAATCTCTCCATAGATGGCGTCGCCGCGCACGATAGTGTACGAAGCATCAAATTATCCGTGGGAGAAACCAGGAGCGGCACCCCGATTGGGATACCGCGAACTGACCCAATTCGAATTCGATGTTGTTAATATGGGGGGTACGGACGCCTTTGGCAAGGGAATTTGAGAAAATACTCAATTCCCTCAATGGCCCCGACTCATCGGACTCCCCGGGTCAGTTCAGAAACCAGCCGCTCGCGGCGATCATGAAAGTCTCCATACTCGACGACTACCACGACACGATTCGCACGCTCAAGGCCTTCGGCAAGCTCGCCGGCCATGAGGTGACGATCTGGAACGATCACCTCCAGGACACCGGTGCGCTCGCCGAACGCCTGAAAGGCGCCGAAGCGCTGGTGCTGATCCGCGAGCGCACCAAGATCCGCGCGCCGCTCCTGGAGCGCCTGCCCAAGCTCAGGCTCATCAGCCAGCGCAGCGTCTATCCGCACATCGACGTCGAGGCCTGCACGCGCCTCGGCGTGGTCCTGTCATCGAACCAGAATGTCGGCATGCCGTCCTATGCGACCGCCGAACTCACCTGGGGCCTGATCCTCGCCGCGCTGCGCGATATTCCCCGGCAGATGGCTTCGCTCAAGGCCGGAACGTGGCAGATCGGCGTCGGCAACACCTTGCGTGGAAAGACCCTGGGAATCTTCGGCTACGGCAGGATCGGCGCGGTCGTGGCGGGATACGGCAAGGCCTTCGGCATGAGAGCGCTGGTGTGGGCGCGGGAAGCCTCGCTCGCGCGTGCGCGTGCAGACGGTTACGCGGTCGCTCCGGGCAAGGAGGCGTTTTTCGAGGAATCCGACGTCGTCACTCTCCACCTGCGCCTGATCGAGGCCACGCGCGGCATAGTGACCGCGAGGGACCTGGGGCGCATGAAGCCGACCGCCCTGATCGTCAACACCAGCCGCGCGCCGCTGATCGAGCCCGGGGCGCTCGTCGCCGCACTCCAGGCCGGACGCCCGGGCAAGGCGGCGGTGGACGTCTACGAAGAGGAACCGTTGCGCGATACCCGCCATCCCTTGCTCAACATGGACAACGTGACCTGCACGCCCCACCTGGGCTATGTGACGCGCGAGGATCACGAGATCGCGTTTTCCGAGATCTTCGACCAGATCAACGCCTGGGTAGCCGGCGCGCCGACCAATGTCGTGAATCCGGAAGTCCTGACGAACGCGCACAAGTAGATTGGCGGTCAGAAGGTGTAGCCCGCACCGATAAAGTTCCACCCGTTGTTCGGGGTGTCCGCGCTGATGCCCAGCATCGCTCCGTGCGATTGGTGCCGGTATTCGAGGAAGACCCGTTCCGACAGGTCGTAGGCGACCGTGAAATCGAGATTCCAGTGCGTGCCGTTCTTGTTGTTCACTTCGTCGATCCATGCGATGCCGGCCCCGCCTCGAAATTTCTTCCAGAAAGTCAGCATATAGTCGGCGCCGACGAGTACGTGGGGCGAGCGCGGATAGACGTCGGAACCGTCATGGGCCCAGTATCCGACCCTCGCGCCCCAAGTCCCGCCGTAGCGCCCGTTGACCACCACTGTACCCGGCGCTCGGAAGACGTCTATCCCTGCGGACAGGCGCAATCCGGGCCGGGTGTCGTCCACTGGCACAGCGACGGGGGGAGGCTGGCTGTCTTCCAGCTGGGCGCGCGAGGGCGCGCTCGCGAGCAGCGCCAAGCCCGAAAGGAACGAAACGACGGAGATCCTGCGGCGGCCGGAACGGCCGGAGATAAAATTCAAACTGGCATACTCTTTTTGCTCTGCGGCGCATTATATGCAAATCCCCTGAACACCCAGCGCCTCAAATGAAAAGCACCCTTCGTTGGTTCTTCGGTCTGGTCCTTCTCTCGTTCTTGTGGTTCCCGCCGGCGACGGCGGCAGAGCCTTCGGCGGGCGAGCCGAAGGCCAAAGAGGTCAGGCACGTTCGGAATCGCGGGCTGCTCTACGAGGTGAAGAACACGGCGAATCTCGTCTACTTGTTCGGCACGATTCATCTCGGGCGACCTGATTTCTACCCGCTCGGCGCCGCCGCCACCCGCGCGTTCTCCGGCTCGAAGTATCTGGTCGTGGAAGCGGACGTATCGGACAAGGCCGCGATGCAGGACATAAACGAGCAGGCGATGTACCCGCCCTCGACAAGCCTCGAGGAGCACCTGCCCCCGCCGTTGCTGGACAGAACGCTCTCGCTCCTGCGTGAATACCGTATCCCGAAGGAGCAGGCGACCCGGCTCAAGCCCTGGGCGCTGATCCTCACGATCTCCGCCGTCGAGGCCACACGCGCGGGCTACGATCCCGCCCTGGGCACGGACCTCTATCTGATCGAGCGCGCGAAAGGCCAGGGTAAACCCATCCTCGAGCTCGAGGGATTGCAGCGCCAGACCGACATCCTCGACGGGCTTTCCAACGAGGCGCAACAGGCGTTCCTGGATGAAACCCTGACCGAGATCGAAAGTGGAGACGCCGCGAAGAATCTGTCCGACCTTGCCGAAGCGTGGTCGAAAGGCGACGCCGCGGGCGTCGCGGGAGAATGGGTACGCCTGCAGCGATCCGGCCTCGCATCCGACAAGATGTTCGTCGACAAGCTGCTCCTGGAGCGCAACGTCGTCATGGCCCGCCGCGTCGAGGAATACCTGCGCTCCGGAGAGCGCCATTTCGTCGCCGTGGGTGCCTTGCATCTGGTCGGCGAGAAAAGCATCGTCGATTTGCTCAAGCGGAAAGGCCTCAAGATTCGGGAAATCCGATAGGGGAGGAGCGAGCAGCCTCTCCCGGAGTCGATGCCTGTTCCGATAGCGTTTATACTGCGGTAGCTGCATCCAAACCGCTACGCCCGACCGAACCCAGGCCCTCATGGATACCATCGATCGCAGTTTGTCCGAAGAGCAGCGGATGATGCGCGAGAGCTGCCGCGCCTTCGTCAACGATTTCGTCACGCCCTACATCCGCCAGAACTGGCAGCGCGAATGGCTGATGGACCCCGGCGAGCGCTTGCCGCGCTCCATTCTCGAGCAGGCGGACAGGATCGGCATCCGCACGCTCGGCGTGCCCGAGGAGTTCGGCGGCGTTCCGCTCGATCCGGCGCACGAGGTGCAGACCTTCGCCCTCATCTCCGAGGAAATCGCGCGCGGCGACTCGGGGCTTTCCGACAAGCTGGTGCAGATCTGGAAGGTGTCGGTGTTGCTGCGCAACGTCGCGCCGCGCCACCTCCAGGAGTATTGGTTCCCGCGCCTGGTGAAAGACCCGGGGTTCCTGCTCGCGCACTGCCTGACCGAACCGCGCGGCGCCTCCGACCGCTGGCTCCCGTACAACGTGCCCGAAGCGGCGATGCAGACGCGCGCTGTCTTGAAGGGCGACGAATGGGTCATCAACGGCCGCAAGCAATTCATTAGCAACGGCTACGACGCGAGCCTCTACGTCGTCTACGCCAACACCCGGCCGGGCGTCGGCATGCTGCAGGGCACCTCGAGCTTCCTCGTGCCGCGCGGCACACCGGGCCTCACGATCGCGCGTTGCAACGAGACGCTCGGCGGCCGCTTCATGAACAACGGCGAGCTGGTATTCGAGGACATGCGCCTGCCCCGCGACCATCTGCTCGTGGAGAACGAAGCGCTCGCCAAGACCGGCGTCTATTTCCGCCCCGGCAAGATCATCCAGGCGTCGAAAAATCTCGGCGTCGGCGTGGCGGCCTTCGAGCGAACCGCGGAGTACGTGCAGAACTACGTACAGGGCGGCCGCATCCTGATCAAGCACCAGGCAGTCGCGCTGCGGCTCGCCGAAATGGCGACCAAGCTGCGCGCGGTGCGCGCGCTCCTGCGCGAGGCGGCTCGCGCGGTCGACGAACGCGCGCCCGACGCCGAGGAACTGTGCAACATGGTGAAGCTGTTCGCTTCCGAAGAAGTCTTCAAGGTGGCGCAGCATGCGGTGGAGCTGCACGGCGGTAACGGCATCATGCTCGACTTCGGCATCGAGAAGCTGTTCCGCGACGCCACGGTGTTCCTGCACATGGACGCGACCGTGGACATCTCGAAGTTCAAGATCGTCAAGCTCATGTTCCCCCACACGGCCGGCGCCTACGCCGGACCCGAGGCGTAGAAACCTTACACGGCGAAGGAGGCCTTATGGTCTTCCGGCAAGCACGTCTGCTGGCGACAGGTGCGGCGATAGGTGTGGCGCTCCTCGCACCGGCGGCGCAGGTGTTCCCGCAGGAACCGCCCTACCCGTCGCATCCGGTGAGGATCATCGTTCCGTTCACCCCGGGCAGCGTCACCGACATCATGGCGCGAAGCGTGAGTGATAAGCTCGCCGCGAGCCTCGGGCAGCCGGTGATCGTGGAAAACCGCCCGGGCGCGGGCGGCACCATCGGCATCGCCCAGGTGGCGAAGTCCCCTCCGGACGGCTATACGCTCGTCGTGGTTTCGGCTGGGTACGCCGTCAATCCGGTGATCTACGAGAATCTTCCCTACGACTCGGCGAAGGACCTCGCCGCGGTGATTCCGCTCGGAAATCTTCCCAGCGTGCTGTTCGTTTCGCCCGCGCTCGGGGTGAAATCAGTGCAGGAGTTGATCGCACTGGCGAAGGCAAAACCCGGAACGCTCAACTACCCGTCAGCCGGAATCGGCAGCGCCTCGCACGTGAACGCCGAAAAATTCCTGGCCGTCACCGGCATCAAGGCCGTGCACATCCCGATGAAGGGCGCGCCCGAAATGGTGTCCGAGACCATCGCGGGCCGCACGCACTTCGGATTCCTGGGGATCGCCGCGGCGCTCTCCGCGATCCGGGACGGGCGGCTCGTCGCCCTCGCCGTGAGCAGCGCGAAGCGCGCACCCACCCTGCCGGATGTTCCGACCATCGCGGAAGCGGGGGTGCCAAAAGCCGAGTTCGATTTCTGGATCGGCGTGCTCGCGCCCGCGCAGACGCCGCGCGCCGTCGTCAACCGGCTGAATGCCGAATTCGCGCGCGCCCTGCAATCGCCGGATGTGCGCGAGCGGCATGCGAACCTCGGCGCCGAGCCGATGCCGATGAGCCCGGAGCAGTTCGACACCTACATGCGCGAACAGCTCGTCACGCTGGGTGGGCTGCTGCGTGCCGCGGGCGTGAAGGCCAACTGATACCTGATCCGGTAACGGGTACCTAATCTACCGCCAACCGGTACCCGACTCCGACTTCGGTGAGTAGAAACCGCGGTCGCGCGGGGTCGGTCTCGAGCTTGTGCCGCAAGCCCCCCATGTAGATCCGAAGATAGTGACTGCGCTCGACGTGGCCGGGTCCCCAGACTTCGTTCAGGAGTTGCCGGTGGGTGAGCACTTTGCCGGCGTGCTTCACCAGGGCCGTAAGCAGCCGGTATTCGATCGGCGTCAGGTGCACCTCGCTCCCATCGCGGTAGACGCGCCGGTGTGGCAGGTCCACCTTGAGGCCC
>DATDGA010000208.1:0-6121 GCA_036522335.1 Burkholderiales bacterium | reverse complement strand
GCGATCTGTCCGGCCTCGCTCAGGCCGGAAGCCTGTCGCCGAAGCTGAAGGAGCGCCTCGATTCGCTGGGGCTCGAGAACTTCGAGTTCGCGGCCTGCCCGGTGGTTCTCTGGGATGTGTTCGGCGAACGTGGGCATCCGGCGCGCGCCACGGTCTCGGGCATGGGACCGCTGCTCCTCGGGCGAATGTTCGGCCTGAACGAGACCCAGCAGGGCGTCCTCACGCTGGTATTCAAGATCGCCGACGACTCAGGACTGCTGCTCCTCGACATGAAGGACCTGCGCGCCATGCTGCAGCACGTCGGCGAAAACGCGCGGGATTTCACCACCGAATACGGCAACGTGTCGGCGGCTTCGATCGGCGCGATTCAGCGCGGTCTGCTCGAGCTCGATCACCAGGGCGGGGACAAGCTTCTCGGCGAGCCGGCGCTCAATATCGACGATCTCATGCAGACCGACCGCGGCCAGGGCGTCGTCAACATCCTCGCCGGCGAAAAACTGATGAACGCGCCGAAGCTGTATTCGAGTTTTCTCCTTTGGCTGCTGTCGGAGCTCTTCGAGCACCTGCCCGAAGTGGGCGATCCCGAAAAGCCGAAGATGGTGTTCTTCTTCGACGAGGCGCACCTGCTCTTCAACGAAGCCCCGAAAGCGCTCCTCGACAAGATCGAGCAGGTGGTGCGACTGATCCGCTCCAAGGGCGTGGGCGCGTACTTCGTCACGCAGAATCCGCTCGATATCCCCGAGTCGGTGCTGGGGCAGCTCGGCAACCGCGTCCAGCACGCGCTGCGCGCCTTCACGCCGCGGGACCAGAAGGCCGTGAAAGCGGCGGCGCAGACGATGCGCGCCAATCCGAAGTTGAATGTCGAGACGGCCATCATGGAACTCTCGGTGGGCGAGGCGCTGATTTCGCTGCTCGATGAAAAAGGACGACCGAACGTCGTGGAGCGCGCCTTCGTCGTCCCGCCTTCGAGCCGCATCGGCCCGCTTACGGATCCGGAGCGGGAGACTGCGATCAAAGGTTCTTCGATCTACGGACACTACGAGAAAGTCATAGATCGCGAGTCGGCGTACGAAAAGCTCAAGGGGCGCACCGCCGCGCGCCAGGAAACGGCGCAGGCGCCCGCGGGTACAGGCCAATCCGCTCCGCAAACCCAGGGCGGCATCATGGACACGCTGGGTGGAGTTCTCATGGGGCAGACCGGCCCGCGCGGCGGGCACCGCGACGGCCTGCTCGAGTCCATGGCGAAAGGCGCGGCGCGCACCATCGGCTCGCAGATCGGCAGGGAAGTCGTCAGAGGAGTACTCGGCTCCATCCTGGGCGGCGGCGGGAAACGCCGGCGGTGACGTCGCCTGCTTCCTACCGCGCTATCGGAATCGCGATGGCGATTGCGGGCGTCATGTGCTTCTCGCTTCGTCCCGTTCTGATCAGGCTCGCCTACGGCTACGTCGTCGATCCAATCACGCTGCTCGCGCTGCGGATGATCTTCTCCCTGCCGTTCTTTCTCGCGGCCGCGGCCTGGGTCGGACGCGACGCGACCCGCGACCGCCTTACCCGCCGCGACGTCTGGGCGATCGTCTTTCTGGGATTCGTCGGGTATTACTTCGCCAGCTTCGTCGATTTTCTGGGCCTGCAGTACGTTTCCGCGGGACTGGGCCGCCTGATCCTGTTCCTGTATCCCACGCTGGTCGTAGTGCTCTCGATCGTTTTCCTGCACAAGCGCCCGAGCACCCGAGAGATCGTAGCACTCGGCGTCACCTACTCCGGGGTTGCACTGGTGATCTCGACCGTGCTCGGCGGCGACAATGCGAACCTGCCCTTGGGCGCTGCCCTGTGTTTCGCCAGCGCGACGGGCTACGCCGTCTATCTCGTGGCCGGCAGCCAGGTGGTGCAGCGGGTGGGCTCGATCCGTTTCACCGCTTACGCCACGACTGTCGCGAGCATTTTTTGCATCGTGCAGTTCTTCTTGCTGCGGCCGCTCGCGGCGCTCGCGCTGCCGACGCCGGTATACGGCATCGCGATCGCCATGGCGATTTTTTCGACCGTACTCCCGGTATTCATCACTTCCGAGGCGCTGCGCCGCATCGGCGCGAATCAGGTAGCCCTGGTCGGGGCGCTTGGGCCGGTGACCACCATTTTTTTCGGCTGGATAGGCTTGGATGAAACCATGACCCCGGTACAATTGGCGGGCGCCGCGCTGGTGCTGGGCGGCGTGATGCTGGTTACGCTGCGGCCGGCGAGATGATTTTTCCGGGAGATCGATCGTGGACCTGAAAATTCGCGGCAAGGCCGCGCTCGTATGCGGCGCAAGCAAGGGGCTCGGCCGGGGATGCGCGACTTCGCTCGCGCGCGAAGGCTGCCGCGTCACCCTGGTCGCGCGCAACCGCCCGGCGCTGGAGAAAGCCGCGGAAGAAATCCATGCCCTGACAGGAGCGACGATCGTCACAGTGCCCGCGGACATCACTACAGAACAGGGCCGCATCGCGGCGCTGGCGGCCTGCCCGGAGCCGGACATCCTCGTCACCAACGCCGGCGGCCCTCCGCCCGGAGACTTCCGCAAGTTTTCCGGCGAGGATTGGCACAAGGCGCTGGTCGCGAACATGCTGACGCCCATCGAATTGATCAAGGCCACCGTGGACGGAATGATCTCCAGGCGCTTCGGGCGCATCGTCAACATCACCTCGAGCGCGGTGAAGGCGCCCATCGCGGAGCTCGCGCTCTCGAACGGCGCGCGCAGCGGCCTCACCGGATTCGTGGCGGGTCTCGCGCGCACCACCGTCGCGTACAACGTCACGATCAACAACCTGCTCCCCGGGCGGTTCTGGACCGACCGGCTGATCAGCAACACCGAGTTTGCCGCGAAGGAGCAGGGCAAGACGCCGGAGCAGATCAAGAACGAGCGGGAGAAGGCGATTCCGGCCAGGCGCTTCGGCACGCCCGAGGAGTTCGGCGAGCTCTGCGCTTATCTGTGCAGCGTCCAGGCGGGCTACATCACCGGACAGAATTTCCTGATCGACGGCGGCATCTATCCCGGCACCTTCTAGTTTCAATTCGGCGGCGTACGGAGTCTTGCTCGATTCTCCGGCGCGCCGCGCGCTCGACCTTCACTCCCGGTTCTCAAACTCATGATCCTGTACGCGGTTACGATTTTCCTGAGCGCCTTCCTGCTGTTCCAGATTCAACCGCTCATCGCCAAGATCATCCTCCCGTGGTTCGGCGGCACGGCGGCTGTGTGGACCATCTGCATGCTCTTTTTCCAGTTGCTGCTGCTCGCGGGTTACATGTATTCGCACGCCTACGTCCGCTTGCGGATCCCGGCGCGGCGCCACATCCATATCGCGCTGCTCGCGATTGCTGCGGCGACGCTGCCGCTTGCAGCGAGCACCGCCTGGAAGCCCGAGGGCGGCGAAGACCCGACGTGGCGGATACTCGGGCTTCTCGCGACGAGCGTCGGGCTGCCTTATTTCATGCTCTCCACCACCGGTCCCCTGGTGCAGGCCTGGTACGCACGCTCCCACGAACGCGCGGCGCCTTACCGCCTCTTTGCGCTCTCCAATCTGGGCTCGATGCTCGCGCTGCTTTCCTATCCGCTCGCCGTCGAGCCGCTGCTCACCCTGGGCCATCAGGCGGCGGTCTGGTCGGCCGGTTTCGTGCTGTTCGCGCTGGCGTGCGCGTCGCTTGCCTGGCGCAGCCGCGGTGCCGAAGCGCAGCGCCTCGCGCACGACGATGCGGGCAGGCCCGGACCGGGACTGCAGGCGCTGTGGGCATCGCTTGCCTGCTGCGCTTCCCTGCTGCTGCTCGCCTTTACGAGCTACATGACGCTCAACATCGCGGCCATCCCCTTTCTCTGGGTGCTGCCTCTCGCGCTCTACCTTTTGAGCTTCGTGCTCTGTTTCGAAGCTTCGGGCTGGTACCGGCGTTGGCTGTTTCTGCCTCTGCTCGCCGCGGGGCTCGCGGCAGTCTGCGTGACGCTCACCCGCTCCAATCCGAGCATCTGGAGCCTGATACCGCTCTACTCCGCCACGCTCTTCGCCGCGTGCATGGTATGCCACGGAGAGCTGGCCCGTTCCAAACCCCATCCGCAGCATCTCACCGGCTTCTATCTCATGCTCGCGCTCGGCGGAGCGGCGGGCGGCGTGCTCGTCGGGCTGGTTGCACCCAAAGTGTTCCGGGACCTCTACGAGCTGCCGATCGGCATGCTTGCGCTGTGCGTGCTCGTGATGGCCGCACTGCTGCGGGACCGTTCGAGCCTGCTTCACGGACGCTGGGGAATCCCCGCTCGACTCGTTCTCCTTGCGCTTACTGTGGCGCTGGGTGTCGCTTTGGTGAGAACCTACGCTGAAGATTCGGCGGATACACGGGTCACTTCCCGCAACTTCTACGGCGTGCTTAACGTGCGCGACACCGGAGAGGGGCCGGACGCCATGCGGATGCTTTCGCACGGCACCATCGTTCATGGCAAGCAGTTTCTGGAAGCCGACCGGCGCGACTGGCCCACCAGCTACTACGGTCCGGCATCGGGCATCGGTCTCGCTCTCCTCGACGCGCGCGCGGGCGGCCCCTTGCGTGTCGGCGTGGTGGGACTGGGCACGGGGACGATCGCGACTTACGGAAGAATGGGCGACGTCTTCCGCTTCTACGACATCAACCCCGCCGTAGTAGAGCTCGCCCGCTCGGAATTCAGCTTTCTCGCGGACAGCCGGGCGAAGGTGGAGGTGGCGCTCGGCGATGCGCGACTGTCGCTCGAGCGCGAGGCCCCCCAGAAATTCGACATCCTGGCGCTCGACGCCTTCTCGAGCGATGCGATTCCGGTGCATCTGCTCACCGTGGAGGCCTTCAAAACCTACCTGCGCCATCTGAAGCCCGGCGGCGTCCTCGCCGTGCACATCTCCAATCGCTACCTCGACCTGGTCCCCGTCGTCCAGCAGGCGGCGCGCGATCTGTCGCTCGAGCTGCGCCAGGTGGAAAGCGACGACGACGATGACGCGGGAGTGTACCGCTCCGACTGGATGCTGCTCTCCGCTTCGCCCGCCGCCTTCGAGGGAAAGTCCTTGAAGGAAGCGGCCGAAAGAATCGATACGGAGCCGCGCGTGAAGCTGTGGACCGACGACTACAGCGACTTGTACCGGATTTTGAAGTAGCGCGCGCCGGGGTTCCTACTTCCCGAATTTCGAGGCGAGGACGGCCCACTGGTCGGCCTGCAGGCGGGCGACCGCCCGATAGCCACCCTTGCCGTCGGGCTTGAAGACGCTCGCCTCGCCTTCCTTGACGTCGAACCAGTCCTTGCCGAAGGCGTCGATGACATTGGGCTTGTGGGTAACGTACACGTTGTTCTTGCCCTCAGCCGGCAGCGTGGACGCGAGCTTGCGAAGCGCGAGAGCGCGCTTGTTGTTCTCGTTGGGCGAGATGATCTGGTTGCCTTCGGTGAGGTCCCAGGTCGTCGTGACCGCCCCTACGTTCATGAGCTTCGCGGTTTCCTGCGCGCGGTAGATCATGCTGGTCGACACCGCTCCGACCGGAATGCCGAGCTTCCGGAAGCTGTCGCCCCAGTCCCGGGCGAGCGCCTTGCCCTTGTCGTTCAGTTGGCGCTGCTTCGCTTCGTTGCCGGGCTTGTCGGCGTTGAGGGGATCGGTGTCGGCCTGATCGGGGTAAGTCGCGCCATGGCGGAACACGATCACGTAACCGCCGCCGCGTAGTGCGTTGACGAGATCGGCATCGGAGAGCATCTGCGCGCCCGCCAACGGGGCGGCGAGGGCAAGGGCGAAAGCGAGAAACAGTCGGCGTTGCGGGTCGGTCATGGGTTCTCCCTACGGGTGGACCGCGCACTTTGTTGGGGACTATGCGCTTCCGAATAGTCTAGCGCGAGTGCGCGGCGTGTCTCTGTGTCATTTGTATCGGCCCGCTTTGCGGTAGAATTCTCCGACTTCGGCCCCTCGGTCGGACACGCAATCTTTCCAGCGGAGTTCCCCATGAACGACCCCAAGATTTCCGGCATCGCCGCGCTCAACCTCAAGGACCCATCGCTCTTTCGCCAGCAGTGCTACATCGACGGCAAATGGGCCGACGCGGACAGCGGCAAGTCGATCCCCGTCAACAACCCCGCCACCGGCGAAATCCTCGGCAC
>DATDGA010000207.1:0-7186 GCA_036522335.1 Burkholderiales bacterium | reverse complement strand
CAATGAGCCCCGTCTAGTCCTGCGGAGCCGCGGCGTTTTCGGCCGGCTTCGCCGGCAGTCCCAGGCTCTGGAATCGTAGGAACAATTCGCGGCAGGCCCAGGCGTCCGTGGCGGCGTAGGCGATCTGCGCGGCGGAGAGTTGCGGCGCGGCCCAGTTCGAGGTCTTGGTGCCTTTGGGGATGCGCAATCCGAGGAGTATCCCGGCGAGGTTGCGCACGCCGGTCTGGCCCAGGCCCGAGCGGCGCGCGACGAACCCGAGGTCGAGCATGTTCTTCTCCTCGAACGGAAAGACTTTCTTCAGCGCGCGAAGATCGTCCGCCAGCGACACGCCGGCCTTGACGATGCGCGGATCGGAGAGGAGCTCGGCGACCACCGGGATGACTTCGGTGCGGCGAAGCTGGAAGAGATACACGGCGCGCGCTGTCGCCACTTGCACGAGGCAAGGCAGATGGCTTTCCCCTTTCTTGAACGCGGGGCGCGTTTCGGTATCGAATCCGACGATGCGCTCCTCGCGGAAGTCGACGCGTCCGTCCTGCAGATCCTGCGGCGTCGCGACCAGGCACACCCGGCCCTCGTAGCGGCCGATCGGCAGCTTCGCCATGTCCTCGCGGGAGATGGCGCGGGCGATGTCGGGGAGCGGAGGGGTGAGCAGGTCGGAGGTGGAAAACGGCCTTGCGAGAATGCTAAGCAACCGCTCGCTCGGTACCATTTTGCGCCAGCTGAGATGCCAACTTTGGAAAATCGGAGGTCTTGAAGAGAGTCCTGACGTGCTTGTACTTCCCTTCGAGCATCTTCTTTCCGCCCTGCTCCCTGTCAACGACGGCCAGGATACCGACGACTTCGTAGCCGGCTTCCTCAAATTCCTGGCACGCTTTCAGAGTTGACGATCCGGTAGTAATCACATCGTCAATCACGACAATTTTTGTTCCGGACGGAAGCTCGTTTTCAATTCTCCGGCGGGTCCCGTGCTTCTTCGGATCCTTGCGGGCAATGGAACCCTTGAGCACTTTTCCGCCCGTTTGGTGCGACAACATTATGACGGCCGCAGTAATGAAGTCGGCTCCCATCGTCAGACCACCGATAGCCGTGGGTTTTATGGGAAGTTCTTCGATTTCCTTGAGGAACTCCCGAGCGATGAGAGTCAGCCCCTCCCCGTCGAGCGCGACGGTCTTGCAGTCGAAGTAGTAGCGGGACTTAACCCCGGTGCTTAGAACGAAATCGCCCTCGATGATGCAGAGCTTTTCGATGAGGCGGCGCAGGCGATCCCGGTCGGTTGGCATTTCTCGCTCCGAAACGGTGCGATGGACGGGCGCATTATAAGACCAATTCTTTGCAGGCAAGCAACCGCGTGATGGTTCATGGCGAATGGTCAAGACGCGCGCTAGAATCCACCTTCTTTCGATAGGAGTCGCCGCAGCGAGTGTTCGGTTGACGCGCCCGCTTCACGCATGGAGTCTATAATCGAAAGGCCGTCGAGCGACTCATCGACGGCAACCGCATGGCCACCTCCAAGCCCCCCTTCCGCGCCGACCACGTCGGCAGCCTGTTGCGGCCGCCCGAGCTTCGCGAGGCGCGGGCAAAGGCGAAGGCCGGCCGGCTCGCCGCCAGCGAGCTGAAGGCGGTCGAGGACCGCGCGATCCGCGAGGGGGTGGCGAGAGAGGAGGCGATCGGCCTCGAGTCGATCACCGATGGCGAGTTCAGGCGCGATTTCTGGCATCTGGATTTCGTGAAGCAGCTGGAGGGCGTCGAGCTCAAGCCGGCGGTCGGGATGCAGTTCCAGGCCGAGGACATTCCGCCGATGGCGACGGTCGCGGGCAAACTGCGCTGCACCCGGCCGATCATGACCGATCATTTTGCGTTCCTGAAATCGGTCGCGAAGAAAACGCCCAAGCTCTGCATCCCGGCGCCGGCGACCCTGCACTATCGCGGTGGGCGGAACGCCATCTCGCGCGAGGCCTACCCGGATCTGGAAGAGTTCTGGGCGGACGCAGCCGCGGCCTGGCGCGCCGCCATCGGCCACATCGCCGCGGCGGGCTGCACCTACCTGCAGCTCGACGATGTGAGCTTCTCCTACCTGTGCGACGAGAAAGTGCTCGAGAACTTCCGCGCCCACGGCGACGACCCCGCGACGCTTGCCCGCGCCTACGCCCGCGCGATCGACGGGGCGCTCGCCGGCCGTCCGCCCGGCATGACGGTCACCATGCACACCTGCCGCGGCAACTTCCGCAGCACCTGGTTCGCCTCGGGCGCCTACCAGGACGCGGTGATCGAAGCGATGTTCTCGACCGGCGTCGATGCCTGGTTCATGGAGTACGACTCGGCGCGCTCGGGCGGCTTCGAGCCGCTTCGCCTGCTGCCGAAGGGGAAGAAGGTCGTGCTCGGCCTCGTCACCACCAAGACCGGCGCGCTCGAGGAGAAAGACGAGCTGAAGCGCCGCATAGCCGAGGCGGCGAAGTTCGTGCCGCTTGAGAACCTGTGCCTCTCGCCGCAGTGCGGCTTTTCGAGCACCCACCACGGCAACGTGCTCGCGCAAGACGAACAATGGAAGAAGCTCGAGCGCGTGGTCGAAGTGGCGCGCGAAGTGTGGAGATAAAGGAGAACCGCATGCCCCGTTCGATCCTCGCCGAAGTGCAAATCCATTCCGCCGTGCGCGAAACGATCGCGAACTACCGCACCGACATCGTGAAGGAGGTCCAGGCGGCGGTGGCGGCGAACCCCATCGTCGTGGTGGGCATGAGGCAGAATCCGTCCCCGAAGAAGGCGAGGAAGGCGCTCGATGCTGCCGGTCTCGCGTACAAGTATCTGGAGTACGGCGGCTACTTCGGTGAATGGCGCCGGCGCCTCGCGCTCAAGATGTGGACTGGGTGGCCGACATTTCCCATGGTGTTTGTGAAGGGCGTGCTCATCGGCGGCGCGGACGATCTCGTGCGCCTGATCGAGAAGGGCGAGGTGGGTATCGAGAAGTGAGCACTGTCCGAGAAGGGCGATGTGGGCGCCAGGAAGTGACCACTGTCCGAGAAGGGCGAGGTAGGCGGAAGAAGTGACCACTGTCATTCCGAGGAGCGAGGCGACGAGGAATCTCGCTACGCGAGGTGCCGGAAGAGATCCCTCGCTCGCGCTCGGGATGACACCCCGGGATGACAAGGAATGCGACCCGTCACGCCCGAGCTGATCGCCGCCTACGAAAAGGCGCTGTACGTGGTCCTGGGCAAGCCCGAGCTCCTGATTCGCATCGGCGAGCCGAATGCGGACCTGGACGAGCTGCTCGAAGCCGAGGGCGCGACGACGGCGGCTTACATCACCGCGGCCAACCCGCGCGGCGAGGCGGTGAGCGCATGGAAGAACGAGATCGCAAACGCCGCCCTCGTTCGATCGCAGACCGAGGCGGGATACCGCTGCTTCGAGGGCGAAGGGCGCGACCCGCAAGGACGCTGGACGCCCGAGCGCAGCGTGCTGGTGGTCGGGATCGCGCGCGCGCAGGCTGAAAGCGTAGGGCGCGCGTTCGGGCAAAACGCCATCGTGTTCGCGGAAAAGGGCTGCGCTCCCGAGCTGGTGCTGCTCGGCGAGCAGCCGGCATCGTGATCGAATCAGCGGGCGCGAAACTACGCGTCGTCCTCGACACCAACGTCTGGCTCGACTGGCTGATGTTCGGCGATCCTTCGATTGCACACATCAAGGCCGCGGTCGCCGCGAACCGCGCGGAGATTTTCATCGACGCGGCCTGCGAGGCGGAGCTGGAACGCGCGCTCGGATACGATCTCGGCAGGAAGTTCACGCTGACTGCAACGGCCCAAAGCGTCTGTCTCGCCGAGTGCCGGCGCGTGGCGCGCGCAATCGAGCGTCCCGCGCCTGAAGCGGAGCGCGCGCAGCTGCCGTCCTGTCGCGATCGCGACGATCAGAAATTCCTGGAGGCCGCGCTCGCAGCGCGCGCTGCGTTCCTCGTCACGAAGGACCGCGCGCTGTTCGATCTCGCGCGTCGGGTCGCGCCGTTCCGCATCGTGACGCCGGAGGAGTTCTCCGGCGCACGGCCGTTCAGGAAACCGCGAGCAGCTCGACTTCGAAGGTGAGCGTTTCGTTCGGCGGGATGGTGTCGCCCGCGCCGTCTTTGCCGTAGGCGAGTTCCGGCGGGATGACGAGCTTGCGCGTGCCGCCGACTTTCATGCCGCGCAGTCCTTCTTCCCAGCCGGCCATGACTTCTTTCTTGCCGAGCGTGAAGGCGAAGGGATCCTGCTTTTCCTTGCTCGAGTCGAATTGCGTTCCGTCGGCGAGCCAGCCGGCGTAGTGCACGATGATGTCCCGGCCGGAGGACGCGGCCGCGCCTTCGCCGATGACGGTGTCTTCGATGGTCAGGCCGCTTGGGGTGGTGATGGCGGACATGGGCATTTCCTTATGACGACTCGCTTTGCAAAAGCGGAAAACCAGTTTCCGCCGAACCGCGCAGCCGATCGAACCGTCGGCGGATGGTGTTGCAGCGCAGCGGGAGGCGCAATGTACGCCAAAGCGCCGGGATTAGCTACAAGTATTTGACGAAGGTGAAGATTGTGGATGCGCCACGGTCGTCTTCCGCCGTGCCGGCGCGAACCGGCTCGCGCCGGCGGCTGCACGGGTCCGTCCCGGGCGTTCTCTTTTCCTGGCCATTTCGTGTCGTATTTCTCAAATCCCCCGATGTTTTCGGAATCCGGCGTCCGAGCATCGGCTAGTCTGGCAATCAGCGTGAATTTTCATGGAGCGGGAGGGCAACATGGAAGAAAGCGCTTTACGCGCCGAAGAACTCGGCGCGATGCAGGACGTTCCTCGTCTGGAAGATCTGATCGCGGAATTTCGCGAGATCCTGCCCGATCAGTGCGGCACGGCGCAGGCGATCGACCAGAGAGAGCCGTGGGAGCAGATCGCGCTCAAGGCGGTCGAGGACGGGTACGTCGAGTCTGCCAATCAGTTCACCGCGCTCGTTGAAGCCTGCCTGCGGAGGGTCACGTGAGTACGTTCCTCACCGATCGTCCGCCGCGCGCGGCCGATACGCCGCGGGCGAATGCCGCCGGTGCCGCCAGGGGATCCGGCGATCTGTTCGCGGGGAAGCCCGTCGCCCGGTTCCGAGAGGCGGCGAAGCGCAGACTCGCGATCAGGCGCAGGCTCGCGCCCGAGCTCGCGGCGGCCCGCGCGCTCTGCCGGCAGCTCAGACGCAAGCGCGTGAGCGCAGAGAAGAAACGCCTGGTGCATCTGATCTGCCTCAATCTGCTCGCGATACTGAAGCGCCGCTCGCAGCAGGCGTAGGGAACGGAGCGCGAGACGGGCGCAGCGTGGCGCGGCCGGGATGGTCGCGAGCGGTTATGATCGCGTATCCCGGACCGTCACGAGTCGCCCATGCCCGTCGTCGCCGCCTTCGCCACTTCGCACGCCTATACCTTCCAGGAGCCCGAAACCTGGGACGCGCGGCGCGAGCGGTCGAAGGCGAACGTCGCGAAGAAAGCGGGTTGGCTGGCGCCCGACACGCGAGCGGCTCACGACGAGACGCTGGAAGACAATCGCACGCGCTACGCGCACATCCGCGATGCGCACGCGAAGATCCGCGAGCGCCTGGCGCGTCTCAAAGCCGACGCGGTGGTCCTGATCGGCGATGACCAGTTGGAGAATTTCACCGCCGAGGCGATGCCGCAGCTCCTCGTCTACACGGGCGGGGACTACGTCGCGGACGACTGGGACCGCAAGCACAGCACCACGATGCGCAATCACCCGGAGCTCGCGAAGCGGCTCGTCGAAGGCTGTCTCGAGGAAGGCTTCGACGTCGGCTGGTCCTCCGCGTTCAAGGACGGCAAGCTGCTGTCGCACGCCCATACCGAGCCGATCCTGTATCTGATCCGCGAGAGCGGCGTTCCGGTGGTGCCGCTTTTCGTGAACGCCGTGCATCCGCCGGCGCCCTCGGCCGCGCGCTGCTACGCGTTCGGCCAGGCGTTGCGCCGCGTGATCGACGCCGATCCGGAAAATCGCCGCGTCGTCCTGTGCGCTTCGGGCGGCCTCTCGCATTTTTCGCCTTCGCATCCGTGGGCGCACCATGTCGGGCCGCGATACGTGGGCGACATCAGCGTGGAGTTCGACCGCGGGATCGCCGAATGGATGCGCGCGGGTGAAGGCCACCGGCTCGCGGCGCTCGGCTCGCGCGAGCTGATCGAGCACGGCGAAGGCGAGCTGCGCCAGTGGATCGTGATGCTCGGCGCACTCGGCGACGCCCGGCCGGAATTTCTCGTCTACGAGCCGCTCTACCGCAGCATCATGGGCATGGGCGTGGGCTTCTGGACGTTGGAGGAGTAGGCATGCGGCAGAACGCTAGGAGATCCCTCGCGGAGTTCACCCTGAGCGCATGCGTAGGGCTCGGGATGACAATTCTTTCCGGCTGGAGCGCGCTCGCACTTGCTCAGGACGTTTTTCCGTCGCGCTCGGTCCGGCTGATCCTTTCGTTCACGCCCGGCGGGGGCGCGGACTTCACCGCGCGCACGGTCGCGCAGAAGATGACCGAGCTCCTCGGGCAGCCGGTGGTGGTGGAGAACAAGCCCGGCGCGAACGGCATCCTCGGTTGCGACGCCGTGTCGAAATCCGCGCCCGACGGCTACACCATGCTCGAGACCGATCGCGGTGCGCTCGGCATCAACCCCAGCCTCTACCGGAAGCTGCCTTACGATCCGCTGCGCGATTTCGAGTATGTGGGCATCGTGACTACGGCGCCTTACGTGCTGGTGATCGATGCGCGGCTTCAGGCGAAGTCGCTCGCCGAGTTCGTCCAGCTCGCGAGGTCGAAGCCGGGCGGCTTCAACTACGGAAGCTTCGGCGTCGCCAGCATGGCGCATCTCAACCTCGAAGCCCTGAAGGCCCGGCTTGGAATCGACCTGACGCACGTGCCCTACAAAGGCGCCGGGCCCGCGGTACAGGCGTTGCAGGGGTTCTCGCCGATGAGGCGGCTCTTCAGGATGAGGGCGTAGGTCTTGCTCGCCCCGTCGCGCACCTCGCCGTAGCCCGAGATCCCCTGGTTCGTGTCGATGCGGATGATGGGGCAGGTCATGGGAGCGCCCGTCACCACCGCCACCCGCAGGTCCGTGATCTTCAGGTCCGAGGGCATCGAGGCCTTGCTGACGGTCTGCACCGCGCCCTCGAGGTCCCTGTCCGCGAGAAGGCTCGTCGCGTCGAGCCCGGCCGT
>DATDGA010000206.1:0-2151 GCA_036522335.1 Burkholderiales bacterium | reverse complement strand
TGCCCCGGCTCGAAGCGCACGGCAGTCCCCGCGGCGATGTTGAGGCGGAATCCGTACGCTGCCTTGCGCTCGAATTTCAGCGCGTCGTTGGTCTCGTAGAAATGGTAGTGCGATCCGACCTGGATCGGCCGGTCGCCGGTGTTGACGACCTTGAGTACGACGGTCTTCCTGCCTTTATTCAGGTCGATGTCGCCTGGCACGAGCTTCATTTCTCCGGGAATCATATGTGGAGATCCATCTGGTTTGCGGTTGGGGAGGGGGTAACGGGGGAACCGTAGGGTTCCCCTGTTCCGAGCTTGTGCATTTAGATTATGGGATTGTGAACGGTCACCAGCTTCGTGCCGTCCGGGAATGTCGCCTCGACCTGGATATCGGGGATCATCTCCGGCACACCTTCCATGACTTCCTCGCGCCTGAGCAGCGTCGCGCCCCAGCTCATGAGCTCGGACACGCTGCGCCCGTCGCGCGCGCCTTCCATGATTGCGGCGGTGATGAGCGCCACCGCTTCCGGATAGTTGAGCTTCACGCCCCGCGCCTTGCGCCGCTCGGCGAGCAGCGCGGCGGTGAAGATCAGCAGCTTGTCCTTCTCTCGCGGCGTCAATTCCATTCACGTACTCCAGATACGCGGCTCGCGCGCTTCAATCCCGGCTACGGCAGGACGCAGCAGGCGCCAAAGTTGCGTGAAGTAGCGCTTCGCGGCTTCGCTCGATGCTCCGAGGTAGCGTGCCACCAGGACCCCCGGCAGCAGCGTCACCGCGCCCGCTCCGCTCTCCGGCTTCAGCTCGCGGCAGCGCGCGAGGATTGCGCCCAATCCTTCGGCCGAAGCGAGCAGCGTGCCGCATACCGCTTCACCCGCCAGGCCCGCCGGCGAATCGAGGAGTGGGCCTCCGCCCTCGATCGCTCCACGCTCGAACCGCAGGAGCCTGCCGTCCCGCCGCAGCGTGGTTTCCGCCCTGCACGTGCCGCGTGCGAAGCGCTCGCCCGATCCGCTGCGGCCCAGGCACAGGATCTCCCAGCCGATGTAGCGCGCCGTTCCCGCGAGCCGCACCTCGGTTCGCATGCCGGCGAGCGCACCGTCGAATACGATCGTTTCCTGCGGAAGCCATTCGACGCATGCCCCGTCGCCGGCCTCGATCGTCAGGCTCTGGCTCGCCCAGGGGCCGGCGGTGCGGTACCACTTGGCCGCGCCCGGGGTGGTCAGGAGCGCGTGCGCGCGGTCCGCGGCGTGCACCGCGATCTCCAGCTCGTCGCCGCCCGCGATGCCGCCCGGCGGATGCAGCACGATCGCGTGGCAGACGCCGTCGCCTTCCGGGTAGAGCGGCTTCTGCACGGCGAGGGGTCCGTCCTGGCGGCGCGAGGCGAGAACGGTGCGCGCGCCGCGGCGCTCGAAGCCGAGCTCGAGTTCCGCGCGCCAGGCGCGCAGGTGGACCGCTTCGGCGGAGTACATGGCTCGATCATACCGCCAGCAAACCGCGGACGCCTTCCTTGTCCATGTCGGCGCCGCGGCCGCGCGCGATGATCTCGCCGCGCTCCATGACGAGGTATTGGTCGGCGAGCGAGCGGGCGAAGTCGTAGTACTGCTCGACCAGCAGGATCGCCATCTCGCCGGACTGGGCGAGCGTGCGGATCGCGCGCTCGATGTCCTTGATGATGGAGGGCTGGATGCCCTCGGTGGGCTCGTCGAGGACGAGCAGCTTCGGATTCATCGCGAGCGCGCGGCCGATCGCGAGCTGCTGCTGCTGCCCTCCAGAGAGATCGCCGCCGCGCCTGCCCAGCATCTGCCCGAGCACGGGGAACATCTCAAACACTCGCGCCGGCACGTGCGTGCCCGCGGGCCTGCTGGCGAGCCCCATCTCGAGGTTTTCCTCGACCGTCAGGCGCGGAAAGATTTCCCTGCCTTGCGGTACGTAGCCCAGCCCGGCGCGGACGCGCTGGTCGGGTCTTTCCGACGTAATGTCTTTTTCGCCGAAGACAATCCGGCCCGTCTTCACCGGCACCACACCCATCAACGCTCTAAGGAGCGTGGTCTTGCCCACGCCGTTGCGGCCGAGAAGCGCCGTGACCTTCCCGTCCGGCACCTCGAACGAAAGGTCGCGCAGGATATGGCTGCCCCCGTAGTACTGATTGAGGTTTGAGACCGACAGCATTTTC
>DATDGA010000205.1:0-3246 GCA_036522335.1 Burkholderiales bacterium | reverse complement strand
CATAACCAGCCGTCCACAAGTCACCTTTCCGGCGAGTATGCATCGATGCTGGATCGAGCCGAAGCTCTTGGCAACGGAGCCACGAGTTTCACCGGATACGGAGAAGCGGCTTACGAAAAGTTTCGCCAAAGCGGCAACGCTACGGCCGATCTGACGCGCTTCGTGTTCGGTATCAATCACCGTTTCAACGACCGGCTCACCTTCCAGTCGGAGGTCGAGTGGGAGCACGCCGTGGTGAGCAGCGAAGACCAGGGCGAGACCGAGATCGAGCAGGCCTGGCTCAACTACAAGTTCAGCGACGAGGTCAACGTCAAAGGCGGTTTGTTCCTGATCCCGCTCGGCATCACCAACGAGACGCACGAGCCGCCGACCTACTATGGTGTTTTTCGAAACGACGTCGAGACGCGCATCATTCCGACGACCTGGCGCGAGCTTGGGTTCGGCGTGCACGGGCTGGTCGGCGAAGGGTTCAGGTACGATGTCGGGCTCACAACGGGTTTCGACTCGGGCAAGCTCGACGAAGCATCGTTCGGCATCCGCAGCGCGCATCAGGAAGGTCAGCTTGCGAACGCCCACGACCTCGCAGTCTACGGCGCGCTCAACTACCGGCGCCCGGGCCTGCTCGTCGGCGGCGGCATCTTCTCCGGCAATACAGGGCAAAACGGGGCAAGCAACCCTGCGCTCCAGGGAGTGCCTGCGCGATTCACGATGTGGGAGCTGCACTCGCAGTACCGCGTCGAGCGTTTCGAACTGCAGGCGCTCTATGCGTACGGCACTCTCGGCAGTTCCGACCAGCTGAATGCGGCAGTAGGGGCAACCGCCGCCACGCCTTTTGCGGTGCCGAAAACAATGAAGGGCGGGTACCTGCAAGCGGCGTACCACGCATACAAAAAAGGCGGCCTCGACGTCGCGCCTTTCGCTCGCCTAGAGCGTTATGACATACAGCAGCAGGAGGATCCGGCCCTCGGCCTTTTCCAGGACCCCAACAACAACGAGCGCGTGAGGACCGTCGGCGTCAATTTCTGGATCCATCCGCAAGTCGTGCTCAAGACCGACATGCAATGGTACGCGACCGACAAATCGAAGAACCGGTTCGATCTCGGTATCGGTTACATGTTCTGATGAAACCGGGCGAGCGCCATCGGTACGCGTCGTTTGTAGCGGCGCTCTGCCTTTGCGCGGCGGTCGGCGCCGCTCGCGCGGACGTCTACCAGGAGCCGGATGCCTTCGTCACGGAGGTATTCGGCTTCAAGCCTACGCCCAAGGTCCTCTGGCTGACCAAAGACATACAGGTGCAAGCCGGCACGATCCTGGGCCATCCTCCGGCGCAGTTGCGCCAGCGATACTGGAGCGACGCGCACCGGAGCGTCTGGATCCTGGAGGAGATCGGCAAGGAGGAAATCATCACCGCGGGCTTCGTCGTCGCCGACGGGCGCATCGATCACGTGCGCGTGCTCGTCTATCGCGAAAGCCGCGGAGGCGAGGTGCGCCAGCGGTCTTTCCTCAGGCAGTTCGATGGCGCGAAGCTCGCGCCGGGCGACCGGCTCGACCGCGACATCGACGGTATCGTCGGCGCGACACTGTCGGTCGGAGCGATGGAGCGCATGGCGCGGCTCGCGCTCTTTTTCGACCGCGTGCGCAGCGAATAGCGATCGCCATGTCGCCGAGACTGCATCTGCTTCTCTTTCTGCGGCGCTGGCACGCGCGCATCGGGCTGGCGGCCCTGGTCTTCTTTCTCTTTCTCGGCGTGACCGGCGTGATCCTCAACCACGGCAGCGAGCTGGGTCTCGATGCGCGCTACGTGCACGCTGCGTGGCTCGCGCGCTGGTACGGCATCGGGGATGAACCTCCGCGCCAGGCATTCCGCTCGGGCCGCCACGATCTGATCGCCGCGAACGGCCGCTGGATGCTCGACGGCCGCGTCGCGGGCGAGAAATTTCCGCAGCCGCTGGGACTCGTCGAGCTTCCCGACATGGTGGTGGTGGCGAGCAGCACTTCGCTTGCGCTCTACGGCAAGGACGGCGCGCTCATCGACCGGCTGGAGAGCGGCGCGCTGCCGGCGGTTCCGGTGCAGGCGATCGGCGCAGGCGGGCGCCAGATCGTGCTGCGAACGGCGTCGGGAACGTTTCAGAGCCGCGACGCGCTGTCGTGGCAGTCCGCGCCGCGCGAAGGCATCGCCTGGTCCGCTCCGGCGGATCTTTCCGCCGCCGAGCGCGAGAAGTACGCGGGTCTGCTCGATCCGGGCATCTCGGTGCAGCGTATCCTGCTCGATCTGCACAGCGGACGCTTCGCAGGGCGCTACGGGCCGCTCGCGATGGATCTCGTCGCGGTCTTCCTTGCCGTCCTGTCCGTGAGCGGTGCCTGGCTGTTCTATAAGCGTAAGCACAAGCGGGAGCGGCATTGAGCCGGGCGAGCGTCGCCCTCGCGCTTGTTTGTGCGTTCGCCGGCGCGCAAGCCGGAGAATACAAGGCCAGCTCGTACGTTTTCGGCACGATCGTCCGGATTGCCATCGTCGACGCCGACTCTGCGCGCGCGCAGCGCGCGGCCGGGCGCGTCCTCGCGGAATTCGACCGCATGCATCGCGACCTCCACGCGTGGAAGGGCGGCGAGCTGGTCGCGCTCAACCAGGCGATTGCGCGCGGCGAGACGGCCATCCACACGACGCCCGAGATCGCGAGGCTCATCCAACAAGCGCAGGACCTCGCGGCGCGGTCCGGAGATCTCTTCAATCCCGCCATCGGGAAGCTCGTCGCGCTGTGGAGCTTCCATCGAGACACGCCCGGCGGGCCACTGCCCGACGCTGGCGAGGTCGCGAAGCTCGTCGCCGCGCATCCGCGCATGAGCGACCTCGTCGTTCGCGGCGACGAAGTGACCAGCTCCAACCGGTCGGTGCAGCTCGACTTCGGCGGCTACGCGAAAGGCTACGCGCTCGACCACGCCGCGGAGATTTTGCGGTCCGAAGGCATCACCGACGCGCTCGTGAACGTCGGCGGCAACGCCATGGCACTCGGCCGTCACGGCGACCGGCCATGGCGCGTCGCGCTGGAAGCGCCGCGCGGGGCGCGACTACTCGCCACGCTCGAGCTGAACGACGGCGAAGCGGTGGGAACTTCGGGGGACTACCGGCGCTACTACGAGATCGACGGCAAGCGCTACTCGCACATCATCGACCCGCGGACTGGCCTTCCGGTGGCCGGAGTCGAATCGGTGACCGTCTTAGTGTCGGGCGGAGCAGGTGAATCAACG
>DATDGA010000204.1:0-14488 GCA_036522335.1 Burkholderiales bacterium | reverse complement strand
ATTTACTCCGGGGTCGCCCTTGCGGCCGGGCTCGTGGGTGCCGACCGCGATGCGCCTCTCTACAGCGTGGGCACGTACGATCAATCTTTGACATTTTATTTGCAGCGGACCCTCAGCCTCGTGGGGTATCGTGGCGAACTCGATTACGGATTGCGAAAAGCACCTGGTGCCGGGATTACCGATGTGGCGGAATTTCTTCGGCTCTGGTCGTTGCAACCCGAGGCTTTCGCGGTGATGGAGAAAACCATGTTCGAAGATTTCAAGAGCCGCGGGGTGCCGATGCGCCTGATTGCCGAGGACGTCAATCGGGTCGTGGTAGCACGCCGATGAGTTGGATAACCTGGGCCTTGATCTTGAGCGGGGTTGGGTTGAACGCTGCCGCACAATTGCTGCTCAAGGTGGCGACCCGGCCGCTGGCGCATTTCTCGGCATTCAGCACCGATATTCTCGGCAACGCCGTGTTGATCCTGTTCAGGAGCCTGCCGTTTTGGACCGGCATGCTGTGTTATGCGGCGAGCGTGTGCGTTTGGCTGGCGGCGTTGTCCAAGGCGCCGGTGAGCACCGCCTATCCGATGTTGTCCTTGGGCTACGTGGTGGTGGCGGCCGTGTCGGTGCCTGCGCGGTTCTCGACGATGAACGGCTGCTTCAGCGCCTCGCCGAGCTTTTGGGCGAGGGTGCGGCCAAAAATATCGGCGTTGCCGCCCGCGACGTAGGGAACGACCAGGTGCACGGGCTTGGCGGGGTAGTCCTGGGCCTGCGTCGCCGGGGACAACACGGCCGCAAGCGCAAGCGCGGCGAAGCGGATTTTCATGAATCGGGCTCGTGGAAAAGACGGAGTCACAGGCTATCATATGCCGCGCAAGTTTTTCACGGAGGTCCGATGGCGCACGTTGCCGCCGCGTTCGGCTCGTCTCACAGCGTCATGCTCGCGGCTGAATTGCAGGACTGGTTGTCGGGCTTCCGCCAGAGCGACCTGCGCATGAAGTATTACGACCGCGAGGGCAGGCCGCGCTCGTATGCCGACGTTCTCGCCGGCGCGCCGCCGAATATCGCGCAGCTGATCGGCGAAGAAGCGATCACCGGACGCTTCAACGAGGTACAGGCGGCGATGAAGCGTCTCAGATCGGAGATCGCCTCGGTGAAGCTCGATGTCCTCGTCATCGTCGGCGACGATCAACACGAGCTGTTTCAGGACCGTCACATGCCCTCGATCGGAGTCTATTACGGCGAGAGCATACGCAACGCCTCCGCAAACAGCGCGAAGCGCTTCAACTGGCCTGAAGAATGGTACAACCGCGCGCAGATGCGCCGGTTCGAAGAGCAGGACGACGTCCACTACCCGTGCCACAGGCCGCTGGCGCTGCGGCTCATCGAAGGCCTCATCGAGCGCGAGTTCGACGTTTCAGCGGTCGCGGACCTGGGCGAGGGTCAGCACGAGGGTCACGCCTATTCCTTCGTGCACCGCTGGTACTTGAAAGGAGAGGGGGCGCGCATGCTCCCCGTCGTTCCGGTCTTTCTGAACACCTACAATCCTCCCAACCCGCCCCTGCCCAGGCGCTGCGTGCGGCTCGGAAAGGCGCTGAAGGAGTTGATCGAGAGCTATCCTGAGGACCTGCGCGTCGGCCTGATCGCCTCCGGGGGCTTGAGCCATTTTTTGGTCGAGGAGGATCTCGACCGGGCCGTCATCGAGGCGCTGCGGATAAAGGATCTCGATTTTCTGGCGAGCCTCGACCCGCGGCGGCTGAAGGCGGGAAGCTCCGAAATCCGCAACTGGCTCGTCGTTGCCGGCGCGGCCACCGATCTCGACCTTGCCTGGATCTCCTACACGCCGTCGTACCGCACCCCGGCCGGGACGGGAATCGGCCTCGCTTTTGCGAAGTGGAGTTGAGACAAGGACGCCTGCCGGCGACCAGCTTCCGGAGCGCCGCCCGGCGGAAATTTTGAAAGTGCGTTGGGCCGCAATGCGTTAGCTGAAACGCCTCAGGAAGCACCTTCACTCGAACCCGAAACCAGTCGTCTCGATCGGCAAACTTCCGGAAAGAAAGTGCCGAATCGTGAACGCGGCGCACCTTTACCTGACGCCCCGCTCGTAGTAGATTTACTTTCCCCGGGGAGGTCACAAAAAAGCTGAATCCAAAATGGCGGCCGAACGGTCCGGCGTCGCGGCTCTGCGGCGCCAATTTTCTTCCGGTGCAGAGGAAAGCACTCGCCTCGCGGCGTTGCGCGCCTACTGCGTGCTCGACACGGGACGCGAGGCCCGCTTCGACGACCTGACTTGCCTCGCCGCGAGCATTTGCGAAACACCCATGTCGCTGGTGAGCCTGGTCGATACGAACCGTCTGTTCTTCAAATCGGCGCACGGGATAGACGCTCCGGAGGTGCCGTACCCGGATTTCTTCTGCGGCCATGCCATTCACCAGCGCGATGTCTTCGTCGTCCACGATGCGGGCGAAGATCCGCGCTTCGCAAGGCATCCGCTGGTGGTCGACTCTCCGCGCGTTCGCTTCTACGCCGGAGCGCCGCTCGTCACGCCGCAGGACCAGGCGCTGGGGACTTTGTGCGTGATCGATTTCGTTCCGAGAAAGCTGGACGCGAAGCAGCTCGATACGCTGCGAATCCTTGCGCGCCAGGCGATGTGCCAGCTGGAACTCAATCTCCAGGCGATGCGGGACCCTCTCACGGGTCTGTACAATCGCCGCCAGCTGGAGGAGAGTCTGCACCGCGAGATCTTGCGGGCGCGACGCGTCGGAACGACAGTGGGAGTGATGGCGATCGACGTGGATCATTTCAAGCGGGTCAACGACACGCTGGGCCATGAAGTCGGCGACAGCGCGCTCAGGGGAATCGCGGAGGAGTTGGCGAGTTGCGTGCGGGAAGAGGACATCGCCTGTCGGGCCGGCGGGGAGGAATTCGTCATCATCCTCCCCGGAACAGGGAAAACCGCATTGCGCTCGCGCGCGGAGGCCGTGCGCAAGACGATCGAGCAAGCGCAGATTCCGGCGGGGGAGGGCACGCTCAAACTGACCGTCTCGATAGGGCTGGCGAGCTTCCCTTCCTACGGGGACTCCGGGCAGGCGGTGCTGCGCTCGGCGGATGTCGCGCTGTACAGGGCCAAGGCGGAGGGAAGAAACCGGGTGACCATGTGCCCGGTGAGCGGCGCGCGCGGCGCGCCCGTCGACGCAGCCTGACGGCTCAGCTTCGAAATTCTCCAATCTTCGAATTTCCCGATTCGATCCATTCCGGGGCCGCACCTTCGCGGCCTCGCTTGCGTTTCTGAACTCAACCTGGAGGAGACAGATGAGTGCGGGTTTCAAAGGGCGGCGCGAAGACCTAAGGCTCGTAACGGGGCAGGGTAAATACACGTCGGACTGGAATCTTCCCAGCCAGCTCTACGGTTATTTCCTGCGCTCCGACCGCGCGCACGCGGAAATCCTGGCCATCAAGACGGCAGCGGCGTCGACTTCGCCCGGCGTGGTCGCAGTTTTCACCGGCGACGATACCGCCAAGGCCGGTTTCAAATCCACCCCGCAACTCGCGCGCTACCCCGGCCGGGGCGGCGTCACTATCAAGGTGCCGCACCGCGATGGACTGGCGAACAAGCGAGTTCGCTTCGTCGGCCAGGAGGTGGCCCTGGTCGTCGCAAGCTCCGCGCTGGCCGCGCAGGACGCCGCCGAGAAAATCGAAGTCGACTACCGCGAGTTGCCGGTCGTAGTCGACGCGGAAAGCGCGCTCGCGCCCGGCGCCGAACAGCTCTACCCGGAGATTCCGGGCAACCTGTGCTTCGACTACGAGTACGGCGACGAAGCGAAGACCAACGAAGCGTTCGCGCGCGCCGCGCACGTCACGCGCGTCGCCCTGGACAGCCAGCGGTTGGTGGGCAATCCGATGGAGCCCAAAGCCTGTCTCGCGGCTTACGATGCGGCGAAAGACAAGTACGACCTGTACGTAAGCTCGCAGGGCCTCTCACTGATGAGGGGCAGCGCGAGCGGCATCACCGGCATTCCCGCGGAGAAAATCATGGTCCACGCGCAGGACGTGGGCGGCGGCTTCGGGATTCGCTCGGACGCCTACGCGGAATATTGCGTCGCGCTGCTCGCCGCAAAGACGATCGGCAAACCGGTCAAATGGACGTCTTCGCGCTCGGAGACCTTCCTGTCCGACTACCACGGCCGCGCGGCGAAGCTGGTCGGAGAGCTCGCATTGGACCGTGACGGGCGCTTCCTCGCGATCCGCGTCCAGTGGTTCGTGAATGCCGGAGCCTATCTCTCGACGCCCGGCCCGCTGATCAATACCCTGCCTCCGGGCCTGCATGCGATCAACCTCTATCGCATTCCGGCGATGTACGGCAGGCACCGCCTCGCGCTCACCAATACGACGCCCACCACGGCTTATCGCGGCGCGGGCCGCCCCAACGTGTGCTACCTCGCCGAGCGCCTGGTAGAGGAAGCGGCGCGCGAAACGGGGATCGACCGGCTGGAACTGCGTCGGCGCAATTTGATCCCGAAGGACGCGTTTCCGTATCAGACGCCGCACCCTCATTCGACATACGACAGCGGCGACCCGCACGGCCTCGTGGACGAAGCGGTCAAACAGTCGGCATGGACGAGCTTCGAGTCCCGCCTAGCCGAATCCAGGCGCGGAGGCAAGCTGCGCGGTATCGGCTGCGCGGTGTTCGTCGAGCCCGCCGGCGCGGGCGGAGCCCCCAAGGAAGAGGCGTTGATCAAGTTCGGCGAGTCGGGCAACGCGCTCTTGTACGTGCTCGCGGGCCCGTCCGGACAGGGACACGAAACGGTGTATCCGGAAGTGGTCGGCGAAGCGCTCGGCATGGAGCCGGAAAAAATCACCCTCCGCGCGAGCGACCCCGACGGGCCGCCCCTCGTCGGAGAGGGGACGATAGGCTCGCGCTCGATGATGGCGCACGGCGGGGCGCTGCTCATCGCCGCGCGCGAAGCCATCCGCAAGGGCGCCGAATTTGCCGCAAAGGATCTGGAGGTCGCGCCTACCGATCTTGAATTCAGCAAGGGCCGCTACCGCGTGAAGGGGACCGACATCTCCATAGGCTTCGAGGAGCTCGCGAAGAAATACGGGAGCGCGCTGGACGCGGGCGGCGAAATCCCGCTGCCGCGCTCGTTTCCGAGCGGTGCGCACGTCGCCGAAATCGAGATCGACCCCGAGACCGGCGTCGTTCAGATCCTGCGCTACACCGCGGTGGACGATTGCGGCCGGATCATCAATCACACGCTCCTCGACGGCCAGCTGCACGGCGGGATCGCGCAGGGCATCGGGCAGGCGATGGCCGAGCACGCCATCTACGACGCGGTCTCCGGGCAGCTGCTGACCGGCACGTTCATGGACTATGAGATGCCGCGAGCCGACGGGATGCCCGATATCCGGCTATACGACCGTTCGATCCCCTCGCCGGGCAATCCGCTAGGCGTAAAGGGAGCGGGCGAAGCGGGTACGACCGGCGCCGTACCCGCGGTGGCGAACGCAGTGATCGACGCGCTGCGGCCGCTCGGCATCCACCATCTGGACTTTCCCTACACGCCCGGCCGGGTCTGGCACGCGATCCGGGCGGCTAGAGGCCGCTGAGAGATTTCATGCGTCCTCTCCCGGGGCGCCGACCCTCAGGCGTTCTCCAGCAGGATGCGGATCACGCTCTGGGGGTCGATGATCATGCAGTCGTGGCCGGTCTTCAGCTCATAGAACTTCCACGCAGGATCGCTACGGAGGCGCGCAGCGAACTGGTCGAACGAACCGGTGGGCGGACGGGTACAGTGCACGTAGGTGCGAGGAAGGTTCGCGCCTCCGCTTCCGGTGAAACGCACCGGCTGGGCGAAAGTGCGGTAGGACTGCCGCATTTCGTGACGCAGAACCCAGGCCACGTCCTCCACATCGCTTATTCCGAAAATCTTGAGCGGCAGAGGATCGACGAAGCCGCCTATTTCGCCCTGCTTGATGATCGCGCGCCGATCGGAGTGCAGGTAGTCGAGGAGACACTTCCCGTTCTCGGGCAGGAAAGCATCCAGGTACACGACGCGGCGCAGGCGTAAAGGGGCGCGGTCCGCGACGCCCGTGACGACCATTCCGCCGTAGCTGTGCCCGACCAGAACGACCTTCTCGATCTCCTCGGCTTCGAGGAGATTGACGATGTCCGCAATGTGCATGGCGAGGTCGATCGCCGGGTTTGCAAGATGCGCGCGCTCGCCGAGGCCGGTCAGCGTGGGAGTGTAGACCTCGTGTCCGGCCGCCCGCAGGGCCGGGACCACTTTCTTCCAGCACCAGCCGCCGTGCCAGGCGCCATGCACGAGCACGTAGGTGGACTTGCGCTGAGCCTCAGCGGAACGCGGGGAGGCGCGAGTGCGCGAACCGCCGCGTGTCCGCGAGCCGGGCTTGCCGCCGTGCTTCACGGCTTTCGAGCGCGGCATGTCAATTGGCGGGCTTGGCGCCCGCTGGAGCTATCGCGCCCGTCGGGCCGGTGCGCAGAATCTCGCCGAGGACCCGGCCTTCGCTTGCGGAAGGCGGCCGCGTCTCGAGGAGGTAAGCGAAGGTGGGCGCGAGATCCACGACTTCGGCGTAATTTGGCGATCGTCCCGGCCGGATCCACCGCGTGCCGAAGAGCATCAGCGGCACGTTGGTGTCGTAGGCATAGGGCGAACCGTGAGTGGCGACGTTGCCGCCGAACATCGCGTAGGGCCTCTGCACCACGTAGAGATCGCCGCTCAATTGCCGATGCCAGGCCCGCTGAGCGAGCGTCGCCAGGCGTCCGCCGGGGAGAGCGCCGCTCTCCAGCTGCGTACGGGTGTAGACCGCGGCGATCGCCGGGTGCTCCATGAGAATGCGCGACGCCACCGATTCGACTTCGGCCCGGTCCAGCGAATTCGCGTCGATCAGCCTGTAGTCGAGATGGATGGTGGGATACGAGAACTGCGTCGCGTAAATTCCGGACCCGAAGCGCGCCGCGAGCTGCTCGTTCAGATCGGCCATCAATTTGTGCGAATCGATGCGCATGCCCGGGAGGCCGTGAGACTGGCTGTACTCGGGTGCGTTCAGGAAACCGTGATCCGCCGTCAGCGCGATCAGCACCTTGGCCGGTCCGATTCGCTTATCGAGGTAACGGAAGAAGTCCGCGAGCGAGCGGTCCAGTCGCAGCATATGGTCGTGCGATTCGCGACTCTCCGGACCGAAGCTGTGGTTGACGTAGTCGTGCGTCGACAGGCTCACGCCGAGAAGGTCGGGCACGCCGGCGGGATTCCTTCCGAGATTTTCACCTTCGATCGCGGCACGCGCGAAGTCGAGCGTCAGCTCGTCGCCGTAAGGCGTGCCCATGAGGGTGCCGTAGTACGCCGCATCGGGCTTTTCGCCTTTGCCACCCAAAGGGAAGGGGATCCGGTTCCCCATGCCGCGGTAGTTCGGGAACCACGGCTGGCCATCGGCGATCGACCGTGCGTAGGCCGACTCCGGCAGAGCAAGCACCCAGGACTTTCCGAACCAGCGGTCCTGCGGGCGACCCGCATAGTAGAGCTCACGCCACCGGGGGTGCTCCTTCATGTAGTAAGTCGTGCTCGCGAAGCGCCCGGTCTTGTCCATGTACATGTAGGCAGTGCCGGTCTTGCCGGCGAGCAGGATCGCCCCGCGGTCCTTGCCCGAAACGGCGAGAACTTTGGACCGACCGCCGTTCCTGTAACGTAACTCGTCGCCCAGCGTGGTGACGCGCAGGTTCGCCGGGGAGGTACCGTCGAATTTCTTGGTCTCCTCGCCGATATACGAATGGGCCGGATCGCCGGTGCAATACACCGACGACTGCGTCTTGCGGTCGAACCACTCGTTGGCGATGATTCCACTCTGGTAGGGATAGGCGCCCGTGAGCACCGCCGCATGACCCGGCGCCGTCAACGTCACCGCATGGCCGTGGTGGGCGTTGCCGAACCAGGCGCCTCGCTGCAGAAAAAGGTTGAAGCCACCCGCACCGTACTGGTCGCGGTACTTGAGGATTTGCTCCTGCGGCAAGCCGTCCACCACGATCACCACCACGAGCTTGGGTGCATCGCCGGCCGCTGCCGCAGCCTGAACGACGCACGCGAAGAAGAGAATCAGTACGGCAAGACGACGCAGAACCATGCGCGTGAGAGACGTTCTAGGCACCGAGCTCGCGGCGCACGAGCGCGGCTCCCGAAGCGAGAGCCTTCAGCTTGCCGAGCGCGACCTCGCGGCTGAGCGGCACCATGCCGCAGTTGGTGCAGGGATAGAGCTTCTCTGGCGGGACGAACTTCATGGCCGACCGAATCGTGGCGGCGACTTGCTCCGGTTTCTCGACGGTGTCGTTGGCGACGTCGATTGCGCCGACCATGACGTCCTTGCCCTTGAGCAGGCCGAGGAGTTCTACCGGTACGTGCGAGTTCGCGCATTCCAGCGACACCTGATGGATCTTCGAGCGTGCGAGCAATGGGAACGTGGATTCGTACTGCCGCCATTCCGAGCCGAGGGTGTTCTTCCAGTCGATGTTCGCCTTGATACCGTAGCCGTAGCAGATGTGCACGGCGGTCTTGCATCGGAGGCCCGACGCGGCGGCCTCGAGCGCCTGAATCCCCCAGTCCGCGACTTCGTCCATGTATACGTTGAAAGCCGGCTCGTCGAACTGGATCACGTCGGCACCCGCCCGATCGAGCTCGTGCGCCTCCTGGTTGAGGATCGCGGCGAATTCGCACGCGAGCTTCTCGCGGCTGCGATAGTAGTCGTCGTAGAGCGTGTCCACCATCGTCATGGGACCGGGGAGGGAGATCTTGATCGGGTGCTTGGTCTGTGCCCGGAGGAAGCGAACGTCCTCGACGAAAACCGGTTTGCCGCGAGCCACCGGACCCGCCACCACGGGCACGTCGGCGTCGTAGCGGTTGCGGATGCGCACCGTGCGCTTGTGCTCGAAATCGACGCCTTTCAGGCTCTCGATGAACGTCGTGACGAAGTGCCTGCGCGTCTGCTCGCCGTCCGTGACGATATCGATGCCCGCGGCTTCCTGGTCGGCGAGCAACAGGCGCAGGGCGTCGCGCTTGCCTTCTTCGAGGAGATCCCCTTCGAGGAGCCAAGGTGCCCAGAGCTTCCTCGGTTCGGCAAGCCAGCCCGGCTTGGGGAGACTGCCGGCGATGGTGGTTTGCAGCGTCAAATGGCCTACGCGCGCGCGGCGAGATTCCACGAGGCGAAACCGCAGCCGACGTAGACTTCGGGACAGTTGCAATAGCCGATCAGCTCGAAACCACTCTTACCCGCGGCGCCGTGCGCGGCCACCCAATTGCGGATCTCGGCCGCGCCGTTGCCGATCGTGGGCAGACGCTCGTTGAGGAATTCGACCAGAGGGCGCTCGTCGCCTTTTTCGAAGTGTCGGATGCATTCCCGGTCGAAGGGCTCGTCGATTTCGCCCATCGTGGGCTCGCCGATCGAGTGGGAGAGGCCTCCGGTGGCGAGGATCGCCACCCGGATGTCTTCCGGGTAGGTGCGTACGGCTTCGGCGAGCATCGTGCCCCACTGCAGGCAGCGCCGCACGGTCGGATACGGCGGCTCCAGATCGTTGATGATGATGGGAACGACGGGAGGCAGAGGATCGAGGCCGCCGCGCCAGAGCGGAATGCAGAACCCGTGATCGAGCGTGAGATGGTGCGACATGGACGGCTCGAAGTCGCGCTCCAGGGCCGTCTGGACGATGTGGTTGGCGAGCTTCGGATGTCCCTTTATTTTCTTGTAGGGACATTCCTTCATCCACGGCTCGGCGGGCCCTTCGTGCTCCTCTCCCATGCCCACGCAGATGCTGGGCAGGTTGTTGATGAAGAAATTCACCCAATGATCGGGGGCGATCTCCACCAGCACGTCGGGTCGCGCCGACTTGATGCGGCTGCCCAGCTCCTTCAGGGAGCGGGTCAGGCTCTCCTGGTTCGCAGGAGCGACGTCCTTCCAGCCGCGGACGATGAGCGGCGCGTGGCTCGACGCATAGACGCCGACGAGCTTAGCCATGGCTCGACCTCACCGCGGTCTCGGCTCCGGCCGTCCTCACTTTCTTCAGAAAATCCGCCTCGGGCATGCCGGTCACGACGAAGTAGAACCGCAGCAGATACGGATTGACGCGCGAAGCGAGAAATGCAACGTCGTCGCGCTCGACCGCGGTGCGCACCTCGGGCTTCAGCGGATAGCGATCGAGGATCGCCTTGCGGCTGCCGCGGTATTCCTCCCCGAGGAGCGCAGAACTCTGCAGATCGAAGAAAAGTTTGCTCAACCAGTAGTCTCGCATAGCCTCTATTTTGCCATGAGCCGGGGCGCTTGAAGTAGATCCCGCGAAAATCCCTCGCGTCGTTATTTTCTTCCGCGATCCCTCGTGAGAGGTACGAATCTTACCGGGAGGGTACGCCTCGTAGTCGCCGTGCCGTCGGACTGCTTCTCGATGAGCAGGAGTTGCTGAACGTCGGAGACCCCGCCCACGGGAATGACCATCCGCCCGCCGGGTTTCAGTTGCTCCACCAGCGGCTGCGGGACCTCCGCCGGCGCCGCGGTGACGATGATCGAGTCGAAGGGCGCGGCATCGGGCCAGCCGCCATGGCCGTCGCCGATACGCACCTCGATGTTCCGGTAGCCCAGTTCAACCAGGAGTCGTCGCGCCTGCTTTCCGAGCGGTTCGACGATTTCTATCGTGTAGACCTTGGCGACGATTTCAGCGAGCACCGCGGCCTGGTAACCCGAGCCCGTGCCGACTTCGAGCACGGAATTCCCGGGCTTCGGGTCCAGCAGGTCCGTCATCAGGGCGACGATGTAAGGCTGCGAGATCGTCTGCCCTTCGCCGATCGGCAAAGGCCGATTCTCGTAGGCGAAGATCTCCTGCGACGAAGGGACGAAACGGTGGCGCTGCACTCTTCCCATCGCCGCCATCACCGCGTCGGCGAACCTGGAGCGGCCGGTTTCCGCGCCGGTTTCCCGCGCCATCGCGGCAACGTCCTCGAGCATTCGCGCGCGGGCACCCGCACGCGGGTCCTGCGCGGCCGAGGGCTGAGCTTGCGCCAGCGCAAGGAGAAAAAGCGCCGGAAGGAGGGCGGCGAGCATATGCGCCTGCGCTCAGGCGATCACCAGGCTGGTCAGGCGTTGCGGGTCGGCGAGCAGATCGGCGCTCGAGCCGTCGTAGGCGATGCGGCCGCGGTTCAGGACGAGCGCGCTTTGGGTGACTCCGAGCGCGACTTTCGCGTGCTGTTCGACCAGCACGATCGCGAGCGAGTCCTCGCGGATCAGGCGTTGCAAGGCCTGGAGCAGGACTTCGACGATGATGGGCGCGAGCCCCTCGAGCGGCTCATCCATGAGCAGCAACGTCGGGTTGCCCATCAGGGCTCGTCCGATCGCGAGCATCTGCTGCTCGCCGCCCGAGATCTGGTTACCCCAGTGCCCGCGGCGCTCGGCGAGCCTCGGAAAGAGATCGTAGACCCGCTCTATCGTCCAACGGCCGGGACGGGTCGCGACGGTCAGATTTTCCCCTACCGTGAGCGAAGGGAAGATGTCGCGGGTCTGCGGTACCAGGCCGATGCCCAGGCGGCAACGTTCGTAGACCGGCAACTTCGCGATCGGCTTGCCCCGGAATTCGATGGTCCCGGAGTGGAAACTCGTGTGACCCATGATGGTCGCGAGGAGCGTAGTCTTGCCCACCCCGTTCCGTCCGAGCACCGCGAGAGCCCCGCGTTCAGGCAGCTCGAACTCGATGTCTTCGAGGACGACCGTTTCTCCATAGCCGGCCCGCACCGCGCGCAGACGCAACGCCTGGGAGTTCTGATTGAGCGATTCGTTCAATCAAAACTCCGTCTGGAGTAGGGGATATACAAGGGGGTGTGCCCCCTTGTTCGAATAGCATTCAGACATGGCGCTGCTCCCCGAGATAGACCTGGTGTACGCGTCGGTCGTGGGCGATTTCCTCCGGCGGTCCCTCGACCAGGACTTCGCCCTGAACCAGAACCGTGATGCGCTTTGCGAAACGGAACACGAGGTCCATGTCATGTTCGATGATCAGGATCGCGATGTGCTCGGGGAGCTTGTCCAGCACTTCCAGTATCCGATGCGATTCGAGCGAAGGCACGCCCGCAGCGGGCTCGTCCAGGAGCAGTACCCGGGGCTTGAGGCCGAGTGCGATCGCAATTTCGACGAGACGCTGTTTCCCGTAAGGCAGGTCGAGGATGCGATGACTTGCGTCCTCGGCGAGCCCGAGCGTAGCGAGCAGTTCCATGCTCTCATCGCGCACATCGGCGTGGGCGCTTGCGGCGCGCAGCATGCGCCGCGCGACGCCGCAACGCTCGGCCACCGCGAGCGCCACGTTGTCGAGCACCGAGAGGCGGCGGAACAGGGCGTTGATCTGGAAGGTGCGACCCAGGCCGCGCTTGACGCGCTTCGCCTGTCCCATGTCCGTGATGTCTTCCCCGCCCAGCACGATCCGGCCGGAGGAGGGCGGCAGCACCCCGGTGAGCATGTTGACGAAGGTGGTCTTTCCGGCGCCGTTCGGACCGATGAGCGCGTGGCGCGCGCCGGTCTCGAGACTGAAATTGATATCGTCGGCCACTGTGAGTGCGCCGAAGGTCTTGCACAGGCCGCGCGTCTCGAGAGCTGCGGCACTCACGGTTTCCTCCATAGCCTCAGGACGACCCTGTCGATGATGCCGAGGATTCCGCCGCGCGCGAACATCACCACGAGGACCAGCATCGTCCCGATACCGAAGTACCAGTATTCCGGGAATTGCTTGGCGAGCAGGTCCTGCGCGATGAGATATACGACCGGCCCCACGAAAGCGCCGTAGATGCGCCCCACGCCGCCCAGGATGAGCATTACCAGCAGTTCGCCGGCGGATTCGAAGGAGAGCACGTTCAGCCCGACGAACTGGTTCGTCTGGGTGATCAAGCCTCCGGCGACGCCGGCAATCGTGGCCGAAAGCGTGTAGACGAGAACGAGGCGCCAGTAGACCGGCGCGCCGATCGCGTGCATGCGCAGACTGTTCTCGCGCACGCCGGTGAGCGAGGTCCCGAACGGCGAATAAATCATCTTTCTCACCAGCCACCACCCGAGGAACAGCTCCAGAAGGCAATAGAGATAGGCGGTCTTGCCGAAGATATCGAACTTGAACAGACCGAAAATCGGATCCACGATCACACCGGCGAGGCCATCCGCGCCGCCGGTGAGAGAGGTCGCCTTGTTGGCGATCTCGAGCAGCACCGAAGTGATGGCCAGCGTGAGCATGAGCAGCGTGAGCGCTTTCGTCCGAAGGATGATGGCTCCGGTCGCAAGGCCCAAGACCGCACCGGCAGCGGCTGCAGCGGCAAGCTGGACGAAAGGATCGTGGAAGCCGGCTTTCGCGGCGAGAATTCCCGCGGCATAGGCACCAAGACCGAAGTAGGCGCTCTGGCCGAGGGTGATGATTCCCGCATAGCCGACAATCAGATCGAGCGACAGGGCGTAGAGGATGTAGATCAGGATGCGTGCCCCGAGGGAAAGATACTCGGGCAGCGCGAAGAAGGCTGCGATGGCGACGATCCACGGCAGGAACTCGATCCAGCGGATGCGGGGGTCGGCGTTGTAACCTCCGGCGTGGGCGCTCATGCGTGTCGCCCAAATAGACCCGCGGGACGCCACAGAAGGAGTCCGATCGTGGCGACGTAGATGGGGAAAGCGCCGAATTGCGGTAGCCAGTACTTGCAGGCGGTGTCGGCGATGCCGATCAGGAGCGCCGCGACGAAGGGCCCGCGCAGGCTGCCCAGGCCGCCCACTGAAACCACCACCAGAAAATACACGAGGTTTTCGAACGGATAAGTGGGCTGGATCGCGATGATGTCCGCGCCGAGCCCGCCGCCGAGCCCCGCGAGTCCGCTGCCCAGTGCGAAGGTGAGCGTGAACAGGCGCTTGGTGTTGATTCCGACCGACTGCGCCATGGCACGATTGTCCACCGCCGCGCGAACCATTGCGCCCCAGCGCGTGCGCTCCACGCCGAACCACAGCAGCGCCACCATCAGAGCGCTGAAGGCGATGATGAACACCCGATAAGTCGGAAAATCGCGTCCCAGCATGGAGAACTGACCCTTGAGATAGTCGGGCAGCACGACCGGCTGCTGCAGCGTTCCGTAAATGAACCGCGCGACAGCGACCGCGATGAAGATCAGGCCGATGGTGAAGAGCACCTGTTCAAGGTCGCTCGCCGTATAGAGTCTCGAGTACAGGAGTCGCTCCAAGACTACGCTGGCGACCGCAACAAGAACGAAAGCGAGCACGAGCGCAAGGGGGAAGGGCACGCCGAAACGCGAGATCGCCGTGGTGAGGACGTAGCCCCCCGCCATGGCGAACACGCCGTGGGCGAGATTGGCGAATCCCATCAGGCCCATCGTGATCGAGAGACCGACCGAAATCACATAGAGAATCATCCCCAGGGCCGCGCCGTGAAAGGCGACGCTGACTATCGACGCGAGGAAGGTTGCCAATTCAGAGCCGCCGG
>DATDGA010000203.1:0-4054 GCA_036522335.1 Burkholderiales bacterium | reverse complement strand
GTTTCTCGCGATGCTGCTGCCAGAATTTTTCTGGAATCACCCCGGCATCGGGAAGTTCCCAGCGCGCCTTGCCAAGGAAAGGTTCCGGGTCGATCCCCCGCTTTTTCACCCCCGGAAGCTCGAGAAACCGGAAGTTGTCGTCCTGCACCCAGTACCAGTCGGAGCTCAGCTCCACCATGCGGCGGAAGCGTGCTTCGCTCGCCCTGAGTGCGTCCTGGGCGAGCTTGAGCTGGGTGATATCGTGGACCAGCACGACCAGGCATTGCGGGGTGCGCGCGCTGTCGCGCACTACCGTTCCGGCGATTTGGACCCATACAGGGGATCCGTCCTTGCGCAAATAGCGCTTCTCATAGACGCGCGACTGGCTCTTCCCCGACAGGAGCTCCTCCCGGAACTCCAGGTTGGAGGCCAGATCGTCCTCGTGGGTGATATCCCTGACGGACCTCTGCAGCAGCTCCTGCTCGTCGTAGCCAAGCATCCGGCAAAGCGCATCGTTCACGCGAAGAAAGCGGCCCTCGGGCGAGCCCACCGCGATCCCGACCGCACTCTGTCCGACCAGAGCGCGGAACAAGGCGTCGCCGCTTGGAACTGAGGTTTCGCTTTGAGCGCGACTAGATGTCATTTCCGACCTTTGCAAAGCGCGCCGTGAAGCACAGTACTTTCCGGCGCGCGTCTATTCGCCGCATCATATACCCGTCGAGAATTACCGCTAGGAAATATGCAACGAAACGGCACCCCCCGCGATCTACCGCCCCAGCGATTCGTTCAGAATCCGCGCGAGCCGAACTCCGGCCTTCCTGATCTGGATTTCGATCACCGGCGCCACCTTCGCGTAATACTCTGGGCCGATCTCGATCACGCCGGTGATCTTTCCCCCGCAGGATGCCGACACTGGAAGTAGAGGGTAGACGACATCGCTCGCGATCCGGTGGCTCTCGTCGATCCAATCTGGAATCGAGCCCTGGACCCAGGCTCTTATCTCCCGGGCGGCGACCGGCGCGGAGACGATCGCGCGCTCGCCGCCGCGGTCCGATATCCGTCGCTGCACCGTTTGGACGTCCCAGACGGCGTGAAGGTTGAGACTGCCGTAGGGCGGGTTGTCCGTCTGCCCGAAGAAGGACACCCGCACCCGGTTCCCGCCGCGGTCGCTGCGGTTGGCCGCGTGCAGCGGTTGGTGGATGTCACCGACGAGGTGCACCACCCACTTGAGGGCTTCGTTGCGCTGCCCCGGCCGCGCCCGCTCGTTCCCGAGGATTTCGATCTCGCGGGCGAGTTGCGCTGAAGCGCAACGGCCGTTGCGACAATACCTCGCGTACTCCGCGGCCCCGCAAAGCGGAACGTCGTCGTAGTGCCAGGAAGCGCGCCGTTTTCCCCAGTCGGTGTCCTTGATTTCGTCAGCCCAGCTTGCGATCTCGCCGAGGGTGTGCCGGCCCGAGAGCTGACCGTCCGCCATTCGGTCGGCCTCGAGCAATTTCGCGATTCGCGTCCTTGTTTCCACGGCGAGAAACTGCTCCGCGATGTCGCCCACCATGCGATGGCCCTCCGGCCCCCACGCAAAGGCACCCTGCGCCAGAGAAAACGCCAGCAGCGCCGACAGGATGCGCGGGATCAGCAAGAAACAACGACGCCGGTCACTGCGGCTGGAACCCGATGTCGCGTGCGAGTTTTCCGTATTTGGCGTAGTCGCTTCTGATCATTTCGCCGAAAAATTCCGGCGACTCCGCGACGATGATGAGTCCAGCCGCGACCATTTTCTCCGCGACGTCCGGTTGCTTCATCGCTCGATTGATTTCCTCGTTCAATCTGACGACGATCTCGCGCGGCGTCGCGGCCGGCGCGACATAGCCGAACCAGCCGCGCGAATCGTATCCGGGAACCGCTTCGGCGAAGATCGGCAATTCAGGCTTGTTCGGCACACGCACCGGGTTGGTCACCGCGATGAGCCGCGCGCGGCCCGAAAGCACGTGCGGAGACAGGCTCGTGTATGCGCCGATTCCCAGCTGCACCTGGCCTCCGATGACATCGGTGATGATCTGCGTCGCTCCCTTGTACGGCACGTGCGTGTACGTGAACCCCGCCATCACGCGCAGTTGCTCGAACGCCAGGTGGGGAAACCCACCCTCGCCGTTGGAAGCGAGGGTGAGCCTGCCCGGGTTGGCCTTGGCCCAGGCGATCATTTCCTCCGCGGTCTTGAACGGCACGTCGGGGTTTGCCACCACCGCGAGATAATTCGTCGCGAGCAGCGCGACCGGCACGAAGTCCTTGAGCGGGTCGTAGGGAAGCTTCTTGTAGGTGTGCGGCGCAACCACGAGGTTGCCGCCCTGGCCGACGCCGATCGTGTAACCGTCGGGTGCGGAGCGCGCGAGGATCTCCAAGCCGATCTGGCCGCTCGCTCCGGCGCGGTTCTCGACGATCGCCTGCTGGCCCATGCGCTCGGCCATCTTCGGACCGATGAGGCGCGACAGGATGTCGGCCGCGTCCCCCGGCGGGAAGGGAACGATCACCTTGACCGGTCTGGAGGGGTAAGACTGCGCGAACGCAACGGCGGCGAACCCCAGGGTAAGTGCTGCAAGCACGAATACGCGGAGCGGTCTCACCCTCGCTCTCCTCATCCGATTTCGACGATTCATCATTTTACGGGCGGCGATCACCAGTGTCATTCCCGCGCAAGCGGGAATCTAGCGACTTGAGGACTTTGGGTCCTCAATCAGGGCAGAAACCGGGCACTACCGAAAAGTCGCCGTGCCACTCGTTTGACGATGCCCCTGTCAAGTATTCTTATACACGCTTGGGTTCAGGGGATGGCAAGCTGAGTTGAATCGCAGGCTACTACTACTACAGCCAAGTGTAGGCAAGGCTGGCCTTTCTTTAACAATGCGAGTGACCGATTTGGGTCATAGTCGACGTTGAGTGCCGGCTCTCCGCTCCTTGATGTATTCACTCGGGGACAGATTTCACGGAGACGACGGCATTTGCTGCCGCGTGGTGTCCAAATGCAGTGCTTTCGCGAGCCATGACGAGACGATCGCCTGGATTGTTTCCTCGCGCCCGTTGTAGAAATGATCGCAGTCCGGGACGATCTCCACGGTGCACGGGCCTCCGGAGCGGGCTTTGAAGTCCTCGGCGGGATAGTTCGCGCGAGGCTCCTGGTCTCCGCGGACGTAGAGCGTCGGGCACTTCACCTTGAGTGCGAGCTCGAGCGTGTCGGGCGTCTCGGTGAGTCGGTCGAGATAGCTCTCGGCGCTGATCGCGTACCACCAGCCCGGCATGAGCATCAGCTCGCGGCCACGTCCCTCGGCGACGAGATCGCGCGCACGTGCGTTGAATTCTTCGACGCGATCCTGCGCCATCAGTCCCGCTCTGCTGGTGCGCTCGAGAACGTTTTTTCCGCCAAGATGCGTCGAGAGCAGCACGAGCGCGGGCGTTTTCGGGTGGTCGGCGACGTGCCGCACCGCGAGCACGCCGCCGTTGCTGTGCCCGATCACGACCGGGGCCGGAAATCCCCGGGCGGCGAGCCAACGCGCCGCGGTCCGATTGTCTTCGATGCCCTCGCGCGCGAGCTGGAACGCACCGCCTTCCGGAGTGCGGCTGTTGCGCGTGGAAAGAATGTCGTGCCCGCGGCGGTTGAAAGCGAGACAAGCGAGGCCGAGTTTCATCAGCGCAGGCGGCAGGAAACGCAGCGCGCCGACATAGAAGTTCATGGTGTTGCCGTGAAACAGCAGCGCAGCGCCGGCCGCTCTGCCCTCGGGCTCGTAGTAGAGGCCGTCGAGCGGAATCGTTTCGGTGGGGATGGAGACGAGCTCGGCGCGCACGCGATTACTTCGGGGGAATCACGGGCAGCAACACACTCGACTGCCGTGCCGAACCAAAGTGCAGCGTGACCTTCCCGTCGAAGACCGTCGGCGGCCGATCGGTCGGGTCGTCATGCGTGAACGGTCCGCAGCCGCGCATGGGATTTTTCATGTTGGACAGGGATGCCGCTTCCCCATCGTGCTCGTAGTCTTTCCCGCGGATCGTCAGTGCAATGCGAAATCCCGCCGGCACGACTATGCAG
>DATDGA010000202.1:0-8194 GCA_036522335.1 Burkholderiales bacterium | reverse complement strand
ATTCTGTAGGGAGATTCCTCGGGCTCGCGCCCTCGGAATGACAATTTAAGACAGGGAGCCTGAAACATGTCTGCCGTCATCCAGAACAAGAACGAAAAAGACAAAGTGGAAAAAGATCCGCGCGTCGAAGCCGCCATCTCGCACTGGGCGCCGCGTTTCGTCGCCAACGGCGTGCCGCTCGCCGATTTCCAGGAAGTAACGGCCTCGGTCTCGCGCTGGGAGGACTGGTGCAGCGCCTGGTCGGCGCGCGCCGCGATCCACGAGGAGCTCGGCAACAAGGCGCTCGCCGGAGGCTACAACTATTCCGCCGCGCAGCACTTCACGCGCGCGGCCGTGTGCTACCACTTCGGCAAATTCCTTTTCGTAAACAACATGGCGCAGATGAAGGAGGCGCACCGCCGCGCGGTCGAGTGCCGCAACAAGGCGCTGCCCTATCTTCAGCCGCCGGGGGAGCGCGTCGCGATTCCCTACGAGGACAAGCAGCTCTACGGGAACCTGCGCAGGCCCACGGCGCAGCCGTCGAATGCCTCGCAGCCCTCCAACGGGACGGCGAAGCCGCCCATCGTGGTGATGTGCATGGGCCTCGACTCGACCAAGGAAGAGATGGACGACTACGAGAACCGCTTCCTCGCGCGGGGCGTAGCGACCTTGTCCTTCGACGGGCCCGGCCAGGGCGAGGCGGAGTACGACTTTCCGGTCTGCCCCGAATACGAGAAGCCGGTGAAAGCCGTGTTCGATTTCCTCGAGACGCGCACGGACGTGGACAAAACGCGCGCGGGCATCTGGGGCGTATCGCTCGGCGGCTACTACGCGCCGCGCGCCGCGGCTTTCGAAAAACGCATCAAAGCCTGCGTCGCGCTCTCCGGGCCTTATCAACGCTCCGCCGATTTCACCGGGCGGCCGCAGATGAACGTAGAAGCCTTCCGCGTGCGCTCGAAGAGCGCCAACCTCGAGGAAGCGGGCAAGGTCGCGCTGCGCTTCTCGCTCGCCGGCGTCGCGAAGAACATCAGCTGTCCGATCTACATCGTCGCGGGTACCCGCGACCGCCTCACGCCGCACACACAAGCCGAGAAGCTCGCCGCCGAAGTCTCGGGCCCGTGCGTGCTCTCGGTGATCGAAGGCGGCAACCACGTCGTCAACAATCTCTGGTACCGCTACCGCGACCAGACCGCCGACTGGATGGCGCAGCAGCTCGGCGTGGCGAAGCGCTAGCAGCAAAATGTCATTCCGAGGGCGAAGCCCGAGGAATCTCCCTACGGTAAGGAGATCCCTCGCGGAGTTTACCCTGAGCGTATGCGTAGGGCTCGGGATGACATGCTTTTTCTCCGCGATGCTCGCGCTCGCCATCACCAGCGAAGCGCCCGCGCAAACTCCTTCGACAGGTTCGGGGCAGGCCTATCCCGCGCGTCCCATCCGCCTTATCGTTCCCTTCCCTCCCGGCGGCTCGACCGACATACTCGGGCGCGCGCTGGCGCAGAAGCTCGCGGAGGGCTTGGCGCAACCGGTGGTGATCGACAACCGCCCCGGCGCGGGCGGCTCGATCGGCTCGGAGACCGCGGCGAAAGCGGTGCCCGACGGCTACACGCTCCTGATGGGGCAGCTGGGCCCGCTCGCGGTGAGCCCGGCGATCTACAAGAACCTTCCCTACGACCCGGTGAAGAGCTTCGCGCCGGTGTCGCTGATGGCGATCGTGCCGAGCGTGCTGGTCGTCAATCCCCAGGTGCCGGCGGCCAGCGCGGCCGAGCTGATCGCCTACGCGCGCGCCAATCCGGGCAAGCTCACTTACGGTTCGGCGGGCACGGGCAGCACCTCGCACCTCACCACGGAATATTTCAAGCTCGAGACCGGCACCGACATCCTGCACGTTCCCTACAAGGGCGTCGGGCCCATGCTTACCGATCTCATCTCCGGGCAGCTCTCGATCGGCATCAACGGCGCGCCGGCGGTGATGCAGCACGTGAATTCGGGGCGCCTGCGAGCGCTCGCGGTCACCGGATTGAAGCGTCTCCCGTCGCTGCCGCGGATACCGACGCTCGACGAAGCCGGCGTCAAGGGATTCGACGCATCGGGCTGGTATGGTATCGTCGCCCCCGCGGGCACGCCGCGCGAGATCGTGACCCGACTGAACGCCGAGATCGGCCGCATCATGCAGACCCCGGAATTGCGCGCGCGCCTGGACAACGAAGGCGCAATCCCCGCCGCCGGCTCACCCGGAGAGTTCGCCGCCTTCATTGCCTCCGAGATCGCGCGCTGGGGCGCGGTGCTGAAGCGCGCGGGGATCGAGGCCCAGTGATTCCCTCTCGATGTACGGGAGACGGTTCCCTGTCGATGTACCGGAAACGATTCCCTCTCCCGCTTGCGGGAGAGGGTTAGGGTGAGGGCCTAGATCGTATTCGCCCTCTCTTCGGCGCGCCGCACCAGTTCCTCCCACAGGTCGTCGGTCTTCCGGCGCAGCACGAGCGACACCTCGGGTTTTTGCACGTACCACAGGCCGCGCTCCAGCTCGTCGTCGAGCTGTCCCGGCCGCCACACGACGAGTCCCAGGAAAAAGCGCGCGTGCTCGGACTCCGACTCGATGATCCGGTCGACCGTCTGGCTATCGTAAGCGAGAAAAAGATCCGGCGCCAAGCGGATCGAGCCGTCCTTCGCGCCCGCGTGCCGCTCCACCAGGGCGAAGACCATGTTGATGTCCACCGTGCCGCCGAGAAACATCGGCTCGACGACTTTCTTCGAGGGCTCGTGCTCGGGGAAAAGGTCACCTAGGCTCATGGTCGTCGGCTTGTTGACGATGAAGCCGACGTGGCCTCCGCCCTCCACGGCTTTCGCGAGCAGAATGGTCGAGCTCCAGAGCGGATCGTCGAGCTGGCGTTTCGCCACGAGGAGCACCGTCTCCTCCTGCCCGGTAGCGGCCGCCGCGGAAACAAACAGCGCGGCAAGAACGCTGACGAACGCGCGCACGAGGTTCAGGTTCGACATGGCAAGACTCCCATCCAGTGACTACGACTCTTCGCGGGCGCGGAAAGATCCGGGACCCTTACGTTAACGCCTCGCAACTAGCGTGCCAATCAGGTTTCTATGCATTTTTCTGTCAGGGATTCACTTTCGAGACCTTACGGTTCGCTGAATCGCACTCAGGCGGTGCGCTCGCGCCAGAAATCGGGGCACCGCTCGCGCGCGCGGATGTTCCCTCTCGCGCCGCTATGGGGCCAGGATGAGGGCTTTGGCTCCATCGAGCGAGGCCATGCTGCCGCAGTGCTATCCTGCTGCCATCGCCATGCAAGAGGGGAAACCATGAACCTCACCACCGAACAGCTCGCCGACCTCGTCATCGGCTTCGCCCGCGCGCAAAACGCGGTCATCGACGCGATGGACCGCGCCAGTCCCGGCTTTCGCAGCCAGCACGCGGTGCCGATCCTGAATGTCGCCGCCAACATGCGCGCCGGCGACCCGCGCATGATCGACCTGCCCTCGCGCGTTCTGCTCCGCCTGCAGGGACGCGTCGCGCTCGACAACGCGGCGGTCAAGGAGGATCTCGAGCGCTTGATGAGCGGCGCCCCGGCCGCTGCACCGGTTGCGTTCACCGCGCCGAAAACGGTCGCGGCCGCTGCGCCCAAACCGGCTGCGGCGCCCGCGGCGGATGCGAGCGGGCTGGATTTCAGCGCGAAGCCCTGAAAGACCTCGTGGGCGAACTGGTCGCCGCCTACGAGTCGCGCAAGCACGGCGTGCCCGATGCGCCGTCGCGTGAAGTGCTGCGGTTGCTGATGGAGCAGAACGGCCTGACTCAAACGGACTTGCACCGCGAGCTCGGCGGGCAGCCAGTGGTGAGCGCCATCCTGAACGGAAAGCGCAAAATCAACTCGCGGCAGGCCAAAGCACTCGCCACGCGCTTTCACGTTTCTCCGGCGGCTTTTATCTGAAATTACGAAACCCAAGCACTCTCGCCGAAACCTGTGTATAGTGCGCGCCAGGGTTTCTGTTACGCGTCATCCGGTTAGCGTTACAGCCTCTTCGCGGTTCTTCCCAAGTTCCCCGAATTTTCCAAAGCAGTTCCTCTGCCTGAACCGGTGTGGAAGAGTAAATCTTCCCGGGCCGATTTCAGGAGCGGTTTTCAAAGAAGGGGGACTTCCCCTTCAAATCCTCCTCCTGATAAACACATTAGGAGAAGTTACATCGAAGCGTCATTCCAGAATCTCGGGCTTTCGTCCGAGCTGCTCCGCGCAGTCGCCGAGCAGGGCTATACCCAACCCACCCCCATCCAGGCGCAAGCCATCCCCGTAGTTCTCGCAGGTCGCGATCTGCTCGGCGCCGCGCAAACCGGCACCGGGAAGACCGCCGGCTTCACGCTGCCGATGCTGCAGCTGCTCGCGGGGAAATCCAACATCAGCCACTCGCCCGCGCGGCATCCGGTGCGCTGTCTCGTGCTCGTGCCCACGCGCGAGCTCGCGGCGCAGGTCGAGGAGAGCATTCGGACTTACGGTAAGCATATGAAGCTTCGCACCGCCGTGATCTACGGCGGCGTGGGCTTCGGCCCGCAAGTCCAGGAGCTGCGCCGAGGCGTGGACATCGTCGTCGCGACGCCCGGCCGCCTGCTCGATCACGTCGAGCAACGCACCGTCGATCTGCGCGCAGTCGAGATTCTCGTTCTGGACGAAGCCGACCGCATGCTCGACATGGGCTTCATCCACGACATCCGCCGCATCCTCGCGCTCTTGCCCGCGAAGCGGCAAAACCTGCTCTTCTCTGCGACTTTTCCCGACGAAGTGCGTAAACTCGCTGGCGGCTTCATGCGCGATCCGGTCACCGTGGAGATCGCGCGGCGCAACCTGCCGATCGAGCTGATCGGCCAGGTGGTGCACCCGGTCGACAAGGACCGCAAACGCGAGCTGCTTTCGCATCTGGTGAAGTCGGGCAACTGGCAGCAGGTGCTGGTGTTCTGCAGGACCAAGCACGGAGCCAACAGGCTCGCCGAGCAACTGGAGAACGACGGCATCGAAACCGCCGCCTTCCACGGCAACAAGAGCCAGCCGCAGCGCATGAAGGCCTTGCAGCGTTTCAAGGACTGCGAATTGCAGGTGCTGGTCGCGACCGACATCGCCGCACGCGGCATCGACATCGAATCGCTGCCTCACGTGGTCAACTACGATCTGCCGCACGTCTCGGAAGACTACGTCCACCGCATCGGCCGCACCGGCCGCGCGGGCGAATCCGGTCAGGCGGTATCTTTGGTGTCGGGCGAAGACCGCACGCTCCTTCGCGACATCGAGCGGATGATCGGGAAAAAAATCGAGTCGCAGATCGTCCCGGGATTCGAGTTGGGCGCGGGCTACCACAGCGCCAAGCCCGAACCGCAGGGGCGCCGCGGACAACAACGCCAGAGCCAGCCGCGCAACTCGGGAGGTCAGCGCTACGGACAGCGGAACCAGGGCAACGGCCAGCGCCATTCGGGAAGCCAGGGCAACGGCCAGCGCCAGCCCGACCGCGGGGGCCGCCCGCAAGCTTCAGCGCAACCGCGCCAGGGCCAGCAGCCGCGCCGCGACCATGCGCCGGGACGCGACCAATCACAAGGACGCCGTCCGGAACATCGGGCGGCAGCGCCTGCCCTGCCCTCGGAAAGAGTCCAGCAGTCGGTCCGCCAGGAGCAGCTCGATTACCATCGCCACCAGCAGGATGACGAGCGTCGCATCGAAGCGGCGCCGGCGAACGACCGCACGAAGGAGAAGGCTACGCCTGCGCTCTTCGGATTGGTCGGGAGGAAAGTGGCGTAAGACGCCCCGCTTCTGCGTTCAAGCGAGACGGGCGGCTTCGGCCGCCCGTTTTTTTGTCGCCATGAATCGCGTCGTGTCGCTCACCCCGACCCACAGGCTGCCGCGGGATTTGATCTCGTCGAGGCGGTCGGCCAGGGCTGGCGATGTGAAGAAGAGGAGGAGCAGGGATGCGGTGAGGACAGCGCGGATGGTTCTGAGCTTTTTCATGCTGTTCTTCCCCGTGGTTAGCCCCGCGCTCGCCGATCAAAGTCTCGCCCACCTCAACCGACTTCTGCTTCGGGCCAAAGGTTGGGGAAGAGATGTCTGAGCGATTTGAGGGGAACGGCGAACGCAATCGGTGAACGCGACGATTCGGCCATGAGCACACCGTAGTCGAGCAGGCTGGCTAGGACACGGCGGCCCGTTCGCTCTTCCAGCCCGGTCATGGCAATGAAGCGCGAGCGCTCGACGGGCCCCGTCATGGCGATGTAGTGCAGGGCTTCGAGCGCTTCCAGCTTCACAATGGATTTCTCGCTCCCGATCTGCCAGGAATTCTCCTGCAGGGAAAGAAGCAGCGCCTTTAATCGATCCTTCAGCGAAGTCAGGTCGAGCCGCTGACGCATGAAGCGCACTTGATCCAGGCATATTTCGAGGAAGTAGCGGGCGAATGCAACCAGTTCCTCCTGGGAGAGCGGACCGCGCCCGTCCAGATCGTTGCGTCTGGACAGGTCTGCGTTGTTGAGCCTCGCGTAGTACTGCTCGTGAGTACGTGCCAATCCGCGCATGGGCGACCACAGGCCATGCGTCAGCCCCATCGCGTGCAAGACAAGATGCGAATGAAGGCGGGCGACGCGTCCGTTGCCGTCGATAAACGGATGAACCCAGGCAAGGCGATGATGCGAGCACGCTGTGCCGATCAGAAGTGCTTCCGTGCCCGCCAGACTGCTGTATCGGTCCGCCCATCCGTTCAATAAATCGTCGATGTCCTTGCAGGGCGGCGGAATATGGCGTCCGACCTTCACGTCATCGCGCCGGTACTCGCCGGGAACGATGGGCTTGCCCTCGTCGGTGACCCGATCGGGCTCAGGGAGTTTTCCATAAAGGAGGCCATGGATCTCCCGTATCAGGCGCCGATCGAACAGGGCCCTCGGCGCCGCCTGCTTTTCCTCCAGCTGCTGCTCGACCTCCATGTGCGCGAGCGCCAGGCGCTGTTTCTTTGCAAGCGCCGCATCCGCATCGAACTCCTGGCGCATTGCCCGTTCGATGTCGCTCGGAAGAGTGTGCTGCCCCTCGATCTTGTTGGTGTAGTAGGAATTCATCGCGCGCAGTCTCGGGCGAAGTGCGCGTCTTACCGGTTCGCCCGCACGGCCTCCAAGTCGGTGGCACTCCGCCACGAGCTCGGCGGCAAGCTCGAGCAGCGGGCCTGTTACCCGGTCCTCCGGATAGAGCGGCTGGAATTTCCCGGGATCTGCCATGTCTGGACGCTGGCGAGGACACTGAGTTGGACAGTTCGCGGAGTATATACCTCCATGACAAATATATCGTTTATGACCTATCTAGCGGTTTCATGGACATTTCGTTGGACAAGTCTTCCGTCTACTTGGATGATGTGCGGCGGACAAGTCAGCCGCTTCCTGATACTCCGCCCTAATCCTGAACGTCCGCATCATCGGCTGCTCCGTCCCCGGCCCGAACCACGCATCCCAGATCTTCACCGCCTCCCCCGAAGCCTCGATATCGAGCAGCGTCTGGTTTATTTCCGCCTTCAGGCGCGGCTCGTCTTTTTTTTGGCGAAGCCGACGTTGCGCGACTTGCTGAAGTCGGGGAGGAAGAGGTAGTCCTCGCGCTTTCCCGTTTGCTCCCCGTCCTGGCGCACGATGGCCCGGAGCACCGTTTCGTCGGTGGTAAAGGCCGCCACTTTGCCCTCCTTCAGCATTGCAAAGGCGACGGCATAGTCGCGCACGGTGACCAGCTTCACGTCCGGCACGACCTCCTTGAGATTGCCGCCGGTGGACGTGCTCACTGAAGAGGCCTTGCGGCCCGACAACTGGCGCACCGAGGTAATGCCGGAGGACTTCTTCACGATCACCCGCGTGCGCGTCATCGAAGTGGCGACGAAATCGAACTCGCCCTTCTGCAACAGGGGAATGCGCTCCGCGCTAGGATTTCCCCTCTCCCTCTGGGAGAGGGCTAGGGTGAGGGCGTCGTTAGGGTAAGCCTGCCGTCAGCCGCCCTGCGGAAACTGAACGGCGGCGTCGTGTCGCTCACCCGACGATCAGCTCGCCTCGGGATTTGATCTCGTCGAGGCGGTCGGCGAGGGCGAAGGATGCGAAGAGGAGCAGGGAGGCCGCGAAGATGGCTCTGATTCGCTTGACGTTCGAGCGTGCGAGCATGATCGCGCAAAGTATAGCTTGCGGCGCCTGCGCTCGAATCAGGTTCGACACGATTCT
>DATDGA010000201.1:0-6605 GCA_036522335.1 Burkholderiales bacterium | reverse complement strand
ACACGGTCACCGTCGACGGCGATTCGTTGCGCACCGTCTCGGTGTCGACCCGCACCGGGCGCACAATGATCGGCCACGTTGAAGTCGAACACCGTTGCCGCCTGCAGCCAGGTGTTGCACACGTTGTTCGAGTCGCCGATCCAGGCGACCGTTTTCCCCTTGATCGGGCCGCGGTGCTCGATGAAGGTGTAGATGTCGGCGAGCACCTGGCAGGGATGGTATTCGTTGGTGAGGCCGTTGATCACCGGCACGCGCGAATGTGCGGCGAAGCGCGAGAGTATGTCCTGCTCGAAGGTGCGGATCATCACGATGTCGCACATGCGCGAGATCACCTGGCCGGCGTCCTCGACCGGCTCCCCACGGCCGAGCTGCGTGTCGCGCGTGTACAGGTAGATCGCCGCGCCGCCGAGCTGGTGCATCCCGGCCTCGAAGGAGAGGCGTGTCCTCGTCGAAGGTTTCTCGAAGATCATCGCAAGGGTCCTGTCCTCGAGCGGCCAGTAGCGCTCGTAGCGCTTGAACCTTTCCTTGATCCAGCGCGTGCGCGCGAAGAGATACTCGTATTCCTCGCGAGAGAAGTCCTTGAACTGCAGGTAGTGCCGCGGCCGGGCCTGCGCCTTTTTCATGCGCGAGCGGCCACCGCGGTCGGGGCCTGAGCGAGGAATGCATGTACCAGAGGCACGAGGATAGCCAGCACTTCATGCGCTTCGCTCTCGTTCATGACGAGCGGCGGCAGCAGGCGGATGACGTTATCCATGGTGACGTTGATGAGAAGGCCCTCTTCGAGCGCGCGCGTGACGAGATCTCCGCACGGCCGGTCGAGCTCCACGCCGATCATGAGGCCGTGGCCGCGAACCTCCTTGACTCCGGGGCGGCCCGCGAGCGCCTCGCGCAACCCGGCGAGCAGAATCGCGCCGATCCGTTCCGCGTTCTCCATCAGGTCCTCTTCCTCTATGGCGGCGAGCGTCGCGAGGGCCGCCGCGCAGGCGAGGGGGTTTCCGCCGAACGTGGAGCCATGCGTTCCCGGTGTGAACACCTCGGCGGCCGCTCCGCGGGCAAGGCAGGCTCCGATAGGCACGCCCGAGGCGAGGCCCTTGGCGAGCAGCACGACGTCGGGCTGGATGCCCGCGTGCTGATAGACGAACCACCTCCCCGTGCGGCCGAGACCGCATTGGACCTCGTCCACCATCAGGAACCAGCCCTGGCGGTCGCACAGCTCGCGCAGATCGCGCAGGTACTGCATCGAGGAAATATTGATTCCGCCCTCGCCCTGGATCGGCTCGACCAGAACGGCGACGACGCCGGGGTCGTGTACCGCGACCTGGCGCACGGATTCGATGTCGTCGAACGGGACGCGCACGAACCCCGGCACCAGCGGCTCGAATCCCGCCTGCACCTTGCGGTTGCCGGTGGCCGACAGCGTCGCGAGCGTCCGCCCGTGGAAGGCCTTGTCCATCACAACGATCGCGGGGCTTTCCACGCTCTTGCGGTGGCCGTACAGGCGCGCGATCTTGATTGCCGCCTCGTTCGCCTCGCAGCCGGAGTTGCAGAAGAACGCGTTGTCCATGCCGCTGATCGCCGCGAGCTTGTCCGCGAGCTTCTCCTGCTCGGCGATTCGGTAGAGGTTGGAGGCGTGGATCAGGCGCGAGCTCTGCTCCGCGATCGCCCGCGTCAACTTCGGGTGGCCGTGACCGAGCGTGTTGACCGCTATTCCCGCGAGAGCATCGAGATACTTCTTGCCGGATTCGTCCCACACCCACACGCGCTCGCCGCGGGTAAAGGCGACGGGAATCCGGCTGTATGTGTTCATTGAATGAGACATGAGAGACATGAAATCACCCGTTCATTTTTTTCGGCGAACGTGACACGCACGCCAAATTCTATGGAACGCGCCGCAGGGCGCGCCGATTGCGCTTATTGCCGCGCTCGGCGTCGTCGGGTGTCGGGCCGAATGGGCGAAGCCGCGGCGCCTGTCTGACGCGCCAGCCGGAGTGAGGTCATCTCGTCGCCCTGTGCGATAATCAAAATTCTCTGAAGTGCTTAAAATTTCTCTGAAACGCCAGTAGCTTAGCATAACGAATTCGGGATGGGAAAGCGTCTGACGGTGTTCAACCAGAAGGGCGGGGTCGGCAAGACTACGACTGTGCTCAACCTGGGTGCGGCGCTCGCGCGGCGGGGAGTGCTGCCCCTGCTCGTGGATCTCGACGCGCAGTCGCATCTCAGTTCGATCCTCGCCCCGGGAGCCTCCAGCGGCGAGAGTCTGTTCGCGTACTACAACGCGGGCAAACCGCTCAGGGACGTTGCCCGGCCGGTTCACTTCGGCGGTGAGCTGATTCCAGCGCACGCGGAATTGATCAAGGTGGATACCCTGTTCGGCAGGGGACCGGACATTCTCCACAAGCTCAAGCATGGATTGGATGCGGGTTGGGACGGCACGCACCCGGTCCTGATCGACTGCTGCCCGATGCTCGGCGTACTTTCCCTGTCGGGTATTTTCGCATCCGAGCGGGTACTCATCCCGATCTCGACCGACTATCTCGCGCTGAAAGGGGCGTTTGCGCTGGAGCACACCTTGCGGGCTCTCGAACACGTGCTGAAACGGCGCGTCGAGCGTCGCTACGTCCTGACGCGGTTCGATGCGCGCAGGCGCATGTCGCACGACATCGTCGGCCAGCTCACCGCCCGATTCGGGGAGGAGCTGTGCCGGACGCGCATCACCGAAACCGTGAGCATCGCGGAGAGTCCCGCGGTGGGGAAGGACGTATTCAGCCACGCGCCCAACGGCCGAGGCGCGCAAGACTATGCGGCCCTGCTGGAGGAGCTGGTGTCTTCCGGGTTTCTCGAGGCGCAGGGTGCCTCGCTCGGGGCTTAGGGTACCCCGGGACTACTTGCTGATGAGGGCCACAATTTCCTCGAAGCTGGTCGCTTCGCCGTTCCTGGAAGAATCCACGAACGCCCGCTGCATCACCGCGGGTTGCATGACGCTGCGCTCCAGAATCTCGCAGTGCAGGTACATCTGGCGAAGCTTTCTCTCGGCGTCGGCTTCGTCGCGGCCGTGAATCATGAGGTGCTCGACGACCAGGCCCTGACGCGTGCGGATACGAAAGCCGAACTTCGTCGTATTCAATGACGGAAGCATACCCCCCCCGATTGCCTGTATAACACACCATTTTTTCGGTTGCAAGGCGTGGGACGTCAGGGGCGCTTGTGTCGCCCTCGGGAGGTCGGTTCAGCCGATGCGGCGCAGGCCGCGTTCCTCCGCCGGCTTCAGGACCCTCAGGCAGGGCAGATACCCGTCATAGACAATCCCGTGAAGCTCCACCCGCTTCTGGGAGCGCAGCAAACCGACCAGGTATTGGACGATTTCGCGCGTGATGACCTGCCCCGGGACGAGGACGGGGATCCCCGGGGGGTAGGGGACGATCTGATCGGCGCACACCCGGTCGCGCAGCTCACGCCGGATATTGTCTTTCTCGTCGACCAGGGGTGCCAGCTCTCCGCCGCAATAGAAGGCGTCCCGCGGCAGGTAGCGCAGCCGGGTAAATCCGGGAATTTCAGGAAACCGGTAGAGGCGGCGCGGCGTCCGGCCCTCGCGCGCGACGCGCATGAGCGCGTCGTACAGCCGCGAGACCTTGCTTCGCGTGGTCCCGATGGTGAGCAGCAGGGTCAGCGTATTGAACGTGGATTTTTCGACTTGAATGTTGTAGCGGTCGAACAGCTCGCGCTGCAAATCCTCCACCGTGTAGCCGCAGCTCGAGATGTCCACGGTCACCTTGGTCGGGTCCAGGCGGATATTGTCGCGCTTGACTTCCTCCGGGAGAAGTTGGTCGAGCTCGAGCACTCGAAAAACGCCGGTGGAGTTGATCTGCGCGCGCAATTCCTGCGCGAGCACGAGCGTGCGCGATAGCAGCTTGTAGCCCTCCATCACCGCCTGTTTCCGCGCCACGTCGAGGCTCGCGATCATGCTGTACTGCGGGCTGGTGGAGGTATGCATGTTGAAGTTTTCCCGGAACAGGTGCTCGTTGAAGCCGGGATCGTTCACATGGATCATCGAGGCCTGCGAAAACGCAGACAGCACCTTGTGCGTGCTCTGCGTTGCGTAATCCGCCCCCGCCTCGAGGGCGGTGGGCCGGAACGCCGGATGAAAGCGCGCGAATCCGTACCATGCCTCGTCCACGATCACCTTGATGCCCTTGGCGTGCGCCGCCTCGACGATCGGCGCGAGGTCGTATCGCAGCCCGTCGTAGGTGCACGAGGTGAGAATGATTGCCTGGGCGTCCGGATGTTTGCGGATCGCGGACAGGATGGTCTTCTTCGGCACCGGGCCGTAGAGGCTGTACTTTGCGTTGACCGAGGAATCGAGATAGACCGGATGCGCGCCGGAGAGCACCACGCCGTGGTGCACCGACTTGTGGCAATTGCGGTCGAGGAGCAGCTTCTCGCCCGGCGCGAGGAGCGTCTGGAAGATGACCTTGTTGGCCGTCGATGTTCCGTTGGTCGCGAAGAACGTGCGGCGCGCTCCGAATGCCTTCGCTGCGATGGTTTGCGCTTCGGCGATCACGCCGGTGGGCTCCATGAGGGAGTCGAGCATCTTCACCGACACCGACAGGTCGGCATCGAAGATGTGTTCGCCCATGAATTCGTAAAAGTCGTTGACCCAGGGGCTGCCCCGCAGCGACTCGCCGGAGGAATGGCCGGGCGTGTGCCATGAATCCTTCGCCATCCACACGTAGTTCTTCAGCTGGTCGTAGAAGGGAGTTCTGGAGCGCTCCTGGATCTGGGCGTTCAGGATGCGGTACATGCCGCGGTAATCGCGCTCCTCGCGGTAGAAGTAGCCGTCGACCGCCTCGGCAAACAGCGCATCGACGATCTCGTCCTCGTGTTCCTGTGCGATCAGGATGTACACGTCGAGCTCGGGCCGAAAGCGGGTGACGCGCTGCACGAGCTCCAGCGCCGACATCTCTCTCCTGGCGCTTTTCTGATTCAAGGTATAGAGCTTGTCGTCGACCACGACGGCCTGGAGATCGCCGTCCTCCTCGATCGCGGCGAGCGCGTCCCGGGCCGTGGTGACTCCGGAAAAAGCGATGCCGAGCGGGTTGTCGAGCGAGCGGGCGGCCGCGTTCAGGCCCTTGACGAATTCCTTGAGGACGAGCGGCTCGTCGTTGATGATGAGAACCCGGCTGACCGGCTTTTTCATGGAGCGGCGCCAAACGAAAACCGGATTGTTGCGGTAAATCGCGCGGGAGTGCAAGGAGGGAGTGCTATACTTTTTGCCCTTCCGAGACCGGGCGAAATGCAGACTCTTGCGGAGCGCTTTCGTCGCGCGGTGTGCGTCGAGAAAGAAAAAGGGGCGGCCGAGCCGCCCCTTCTGGATGGGTTTTCCGCTGAGGTCAGCCGGGCATTGCCTTGAGCCGCGCCGCGAGGTGGCTCTTGTGCCGTGCCGCCTTGTTCTTGTGAATGATGTTCTTATCGGCGATGCGGTCCATGATGCTGCTTGCGTGGCTCAGAGTTTTCCGCGCCGCAGCCTTGTCGCCCGCGGCAATTGCCTTGGTAACGCTCTTGATTGCGCTGCCGAGCGTCGAGCGAAGGGTCGAGTTGTGCTTGCGCCGTTTCTCGGCTTGACGGGCCGCTTTGCGCGCCCCCTTTGTATTTGCCATGTCGGTTCTCGAACGAAAGGGCGCAATTGTAATCGGTGCAACAGCCCTGCGCAAGGTTTTCCGCCCATGAAAGCTATAATTCCCGCATGAATTTGCTGAAGGCGCTCGCGACCGTGAGCAGCATGACGCTCGTGTCGCGCGTTCTCGGCTTCGTGCGGGATCTTCTGATCGCGAGGCTGTTCGGGGCGGGGCTCGCAACCGACGCTTTTTTCGTCGCATTCCGCATTCCCAATCTTCTGCGGCGACTGTTCGCCGAGGGCGCCTTCTCGCAGGCCTTCGTGCCGGTTCTTTCCGAGTACAGGACGCGCCGGGGCGACTTGGAGACGAAGCTGCTCGTCGACCGCACGGCGACGCTGCTCGCCCTGGCGCTGGTCGCGGCGACGGCGCTCGGCGTTGCTGCGGCGACGGCAATCATATACATCAGTGCGCCCGGGTTCGCCGCTTCGCCCGAGAAGTTCGATCTCACGGTGGCGATGCTGCGCATCACCTTTCCCTATATTCTTTTCATTTCGCTCGTTTCGCTCGCCGGCGGCATCCTCAATACCTGGAGCCGGTTCGCGATTCCCGCGCTCACGCCCTCGCTCCTGAATCTCGCTTTCATATTCGGCGCCTTGTTTCTCGCGCCTTATTTCGATCCGCCGGTGATGGTGCTGGCGTGGGCGGTGTTCGCGGGAGGGGTGCTGCAGCTTGCTTTTCAGATCCCGGCGCTGGCGAGAATCGGCATGCTGCCGCGGCCGCGCCTCGGGTTCACCGACCCCGGCGTGCGGCGAATTCTTCTGCTGATGGGCCCGGCGGTGCTCGGTGTGTCGGTGGCGCAGATCAGCCTGCTGATCAACACGATCATCGCGTCGTTCCTCGGGGACAGCCGCATCTCCTGGCTCTACTACGCGGACCGGCTGATGGAATTTCCGACCGCGCTTCTGGGAGTGGCGCTCGGGACAGTACTGCTGC
>DATDGA010000200.1:0-1780 GCA_036522335.1 Burkholderiales bacterium | reverse complement strand
GCACCAGATGTTCGAACCGGTCCGGAATGTGGCGGCAGAGCAGTTCGAGCCATTGCGCGCCGGGCATCAACTGGAAATTGCGCTTCAGGCTCTTGTGCATGTGCGAGCGGTACATGACCATTCCGGTTTCCGATAGATAAGTCATCTTCTCCAGGGAGAGCGGCGCGCGCAGCATGTATTGCGCGAGCTTCTTGCGGCCCTCGATATCCCCGGAGGCAACGCGCACGCCGTTATGCACGGAGAAGCCGCTGTGGCGCCAGGCGAGCATGCTTGCCGACAGTTGCTCGCCGATGGCGCCCTCGGTCACCAGGAGCTTCAACACCGCAATACGAAATGCTCGTTCGAGTAACTTCACGGGAATCGCCGGCAGCACCACAAGCACCCCGTCGGCGCGAAAGACGCCATTGGCCGCCAACACATGGATGTGCGGGTTGAAGGTCAACAGGTCGCCGAAGGTCTGAACGAACAGGATCAACCCCGGACGACCCTCGGCCCCGGCGCCGGAGTAGGCCGAGATCAACAGATCCTCCACGACATGGCACAACTCCCCGAGCAATCCGCGCCTGCGCGAGAAGATCGTCCGCAATATCCGGGGTACGGTGAAGACGTATTGCCGGTGTGGCACCGCAGCCAGCACGTTCTCCTCGACCCACTCGCCATAGGCAAGCACGCGCTTCTGGTGACAGCTCGGGCAGAAATAGCGGGCCTTGCACGAAAACGCGAGCAGGTAATCGTGGCGGCATTCGGGACAATACACGCGCGCGAACCCGTGGTGCGGATCGCCGCACTTGAGGAAGCGCTCGATGACGCGCTCTTCGAGCAGCCGTTGCAAGCGCCCCTCGGATCGCAGTTCCGCCAGGTGGCGATGGGCGCACTGGTAAAGCGGACTCGCGCGCGGCTTGCGCGGGCGATACACGCCGCCGCTGGGCGTCCTTCCCGCCGTTCGCTCGCCGCATCCGCACATGATGCGAGAAACGCGGCGATGCCCGCCCCGGTGGTACCGAACGGCATCGAGGCCGCGCGGTCGAGCACGCGCAAAGCGCGTGCGTCAACGCTCTGGGGACGAAGCTCGTTGAGTTCGAGATCGGTCGCGCTTTCCGGCGCCGCGGCCCGCGCTCGGCGGCCGACCGGGGTCGGTTCATTCGCGCTTGTCTTCGCCATGGGCTATCTCGCTTTGCGTTTGGGCGGCTTGGATTTCTTCTTCGCCGCTTTCTTCGTTTCCTTCTCCGGCGTTTCCGCCTCGCCTTGGCTCTCTTCGGGGACGTTCTGCGCACCGGGTGACACCGGCGCCTCGCCTTCGTTCCCCTCCGGCGTGACGATGATCGAATGAGGCAGGCCCTCGGGGCCGCTCTCGCGGCCGAGGATCTCGTCGGTCTTGGCTCCGCCGGTCCGCTTCAGGGCGATCTTCTGCAGCTGGTTCTTGAGCTTCTCCTTGGAGAGCTTGCCACTCTTGAGCCGCGCGCACGCCTCGACGACTTCTTCGATGTAGAGCTCGAAGATGTTGCGCCTCCGGAACTCGCCCGCGGCTCGCTCGCGCCGGCGCAGGAAGACGCCGAGCCGGCGCCCGCATTCCTGGAGCGCGAGGCGGATCTCCTTGCGGATCTCGTCGTAATCGGCGATCGCCTCCTTGGACTCGCTCGTAAACGGAACCCAGACCGAGGCCATGTGCACGAACACCACCATGGGCCCCGCCGGGAGCGCCCCGCGCGACTGCGCGACGCCGTAGTTACGCCAGGTGGTCTCGAGGACCGACTTGAAGGTCGCGCACGCTGACTGCTGA
>DATDGA010000199.1:0-3123 GCA_036522335.1 Burkholderiales bacterium | reverse complement strand
GCGCTGTTGTGCGAGTCCGAGCCGGCCTCGAATCCGAACTTGTAGGGATTGAAGCCCAGCGTGTCCTGCATAGTGATCCCGTCCTTCAGTGCCTGCCGGGCAAAGCTTCCGACCACGGGGGGAATGCGCCCCTCGGGGTTGCTCAGCAGGTATGACAGAAGTTCAAAGTTAGCGAATTCATCCGTCGGTGACAGGAGCGGATGGGTCTCGGATGTGCCCTTGAGCTGCTTGATCTCGATCAATGGTTCGTTGCGATCGCGGGACGCCGCATAGCTCGCATCGATGGGGCGGCCGTAGGAATCCACGTCGGTCGGATACATGCGGCCATCCGAAAGATTGGCGTTGTGCGAGATGGCAAGCACGTCGTTGCCCGACTTGCGCTGACCGTCCATCCATTTCCAGAGATCCTCGGGATGGAAGGAGTCCAGGGAGCTGAAGGGCGCCGGTGGCACCTTGGCGCAATCCCTGAAAAAGACGTTGCGATGCAGATTCATGTTGTTAGGCATCGAAGTCCATTCGTAGGAACAGAAGGTCGTGAATTTGCCCGGTACGTTTGCCTTCTCGGCGATCGCCACCGTCTCCTTCCAGACCGTGCCCGCGATCTCCGGAGACGCGAGCGCCTTGTCGGGGGGGCCGTTCAGAACCTTGACGACATTCAGATACACCCTCTCGACATCGGCGAACGAATTGCCCTTGAGGATCAACCCCTGCGCCGCGGGCAGCTTGCTGATCGGGGAGCTCGGGTCATTCGCGAGCCGCGTGACGCCGACGTACTCGGAGTGGTCAGTGACGCCGCCCCAGTCAAGCGGCGTATCGATCTTGACCTCGAAACCCAGCGGGTGCTTGATCGGCTCGCCCTTGAAGTATCGGTAGGCCTCGGCGGGGCCCGTGAGGTGGTTTCCCATGACCCACGCATCCATCGACCAGCTCGTGTGCAGGTGCGTCTCGCCGAAGTAAACGTTGCGGTCCGGGTTCTTCTCCTGCGCGTGCGCCGGGACGAGCATGATCGCTAGGACCACTAGCGCAGGAGCGACCGGAACTGTTTTCATCGTTTATCTCCCTCGCTTATCGGCTGGTTCCGTGGATTATAGTGTACTGCGCGCGCTGCGTCGTTTATCTCATTTCCGCGGAAATAGCAGTGCGCGAATGGTGGTGGAGTTCATGGTCGGATTCCTTCGAAATGGAGGCTCGCGCGGTTAGAACCAGTCGTCACAGAATATGAGGTTCGGCGGTCGCTAACGCAAAGCGCCTTGGTCGCGCCAACCGGTTCCTCAAGTGCCGCCGCTGAAGGCGGCGATACGCTCAATGACCCAGCACATGGCAACGCCTCCGATCATGTAAGCCGGCACGCCCGCTGCCCAGCGCGGTAGCCTCCACTTGACTCGCTTCCCGAGTGCGAGAACAGTCAGAACGGCGCTGACAAAGAGAATCTGTCCGATCTCGACTCCCACGTTGAAGAAGAACAGGGCCAAGGGGATGGCGCGCGGGGGTAAACCGACCTCCGCCAGCGCGCCGGCGAAGCCGAAGCCATGCAACAGGCCGAAGGCGAACGCGATGACCCATGGCGCACGTGCCGTGAGGCCCGGTCTGCCCTGAAGGCCGTGCACGATCTCCACCGCCACGAATGCGATGCTGAGCGCTATCGCCGCCTCAACCGGCGCCTGCGGAACATACACGAAACCAAGCGTCGCCGCGGCGAGGGTCAGACTGTGCGCCAACGTGAACGCCGTGATGGTCCACAACAACCGGCGGAGGTTCGGGACGATCAGCACCAGTGTCAGGACGAACAGCAGGTGATCGAACCCGGTGAGAATATGATGGATGCCCAGCAGCAGGTACGCGCGTACGACACCTGATCCTCGCACCGGCGGGTCGACCACGAAGGCGGGGCGCTCGGGCAGCAGCCGGGCGACCTGGGTACCTCCGTCGTCGCGCTCGACGCGCGCCAGTACATCGGTAATGCTCCCTGGAAGACCTTCAATTCGCACGTCGGTATTGGCGAGCCCGCCGGGGCGCCGTACGGTCCATCGCTCGACGAATCCGTCCCCGAGGAACGCCCCGCGCGGTTCGGTGAGCGCCACCGTGCCTTCAGGGAACACCACGTGGATAGCCAGCCGCAGGTCACCCTGGGCGGGCACCTTCCACGTCACATCGTAGGTATCGGCGTCTTTTTGTCGAAGCTCGAGGTAGGCCGGCCGAAAGATGTCCGCCCATGCCGGTGCGACGAGGAGCAGCGCGATCGCGCCCACGAGCCAGAACCGGCGCAAGCCCCGCATGGCCGTGCCTAGTTCGCCGCCATCGGCACGACGCCCGTGTACGGCTCGATCCTCACGGGATAGCGCCGTGCCAGCTCACGGTACAGGCGCTCGCGCGCCTGGACGGCATGCTCGCGACTCCATTCGCGCGCGAGGACATCGCGCGCATCGGCCAGCGTGGCGGGGGTGGGTGCACCGCGCCAGCTGATGCGTACCAGATGAACACCGAAGGCACTGCGCACGGGCCCTTCCCACCGACTGCCGTCGAGCTTTCCGAAATCAGTCCCGAAGGATTTCCCGAAAACTGCGGCAATGTCCGCGGGAAGCGCTTCGGTCATCGTCGCCGGGAGGAGTGTCGGGTCACCGAGCGAATCCGCCCGTGCACCGCGGTCGAGCGCTGCCCGCGCGGCGCGAAGCGCGCGCGCAACATCCTGCTGATGCTTACCCGGATCGAAGTACACCTGCTCGAAGGAGACTCGCGCCGGAATGTCGAACTCACCCTGGTGTGCCCTGAGGTACGCTTCGAGATCGGCGTCGGTGGGCTCTGCAGCCATCGCGTCATCGCTGAGCATGGCGGCTTTCTGGCGAACCCGATTGCGCACCACCGGATCGTCGCGGTCGAGTCCCAGGGCGAGACCCTCGCGGTAGAGCATCTCATCGCGCACATAGGCATCGATCAGCGCGCGCAGCTGCGCCTCGCTCGGCGGCCGACCGCCATGCATGCCACTGAACTGTGCGGCCAGTGAGGCGCTGCGATCCGCGGTGACGACAATCTCCACGCGATCGGACGCCGCAGGCGCGACGAGGCGATAGCCGGCAAAGATCGCCGCTCCCAGCACCGCGAAGTGCAGGAGCGGTTCGCGCAGCA
>DATDGA010000198.1:0-1970 GCA_036522335.1 Burkholderiales bacterium | reverse complement strand
CCCCTGACTTCCCAAGGAGAACACCATGCAGGCTAAGGAGCGCGCCATGCAGGATGACAATTCCCGACCCCGGCGCTTTACGGGGATCGGAAGGAAGGTGAGCCTTTTCTTCGTCACGGCAGTGGTCGGTCTGATCGGCGTCATACTCCTGGTGAGCTATAAGCAGGGGGTCTTCGTGCGCCACACCGAGATCCATTTCTACGCAGCCGACGCATTCGGGATCAGCAAGGGCATGGCGGTCAGGTTGTTGGGCCTGCCGGTGGGTAACGTGAGCAACCTGGACATATCGGATCGCGGAGTGAAAGTGCAGCTCTCGATCATCAGCGAGTACATTCCCCGCCTGCCCAAAGGATCGACCGCGAGGCTGGTGCGCGAGGGCTATGTCGGCGCGGCCACCATCCAGATCGCCCCGAGCCGCGAGCCCGGGCGCGTGGCCGAGTCCGTCGCCGAGGGAGACGAGATCGAATACGTTCCTGCCCGTGGCGTTGCCGAGCTGATCGACGATTTCAAGACCCAGCTCACGCCCGTACTCAACGATCTACGCAGGATGATCGCTGAATTGAATCACCCGGACGGCGATTTCAGGAAATCTGTCGCGGGGGCCAGTACGGTTTTCCGTCAATTGCCTGAAACCAACCGGGAGATGCGCCAGGTCTTGCAGAATGCCGACCGCACTGTAGTCGCGGTGGGCCGGCAGGCCGAATCCAGTCTGGCATCGGTCGGGCGTGTCAGCGCGCAAATCGAGCAGCGGCTGCCTCCCCTTACAGACAAGCTCGGGACGACGCTCGATTTGCTGTCCGAGACGTCGGCGCAGGTCCGTGACACGACCCGAAAGAACGGCGATGCCTTGCACGAGGTCCTGGTTCAGTTGCCGGGCCTTGTGCGCGAAGGGGGCGACATGGTGCGTGACGGGCAGGATGTCGTCAGTGCCGCACGCAACTCGTGGCTGTTCCGCGATATGTTCGAGGCAAAGTCCGTGCGAACCCTGCCGGTGGACAGCTTCGAATCGGCTGGTCAAGGCCGTGCGGCAGAGCAAGCGCACCACTGATCGCCCTATGCTGCCCGCGGCATTCGAGAAAATCGAGCCCATGCGTGCCGGCGTGCTGGTTTGCGCGCTCCTCGCGGCCTGCAGCGCCCAGCCGCCGGCAATCGCGCCATCTGCGGGCGAGGCTGCCGTGATCGAAGCGAACCGCAGGGCCGACGCCTATTTCCGCAGCGGCAGCTTCGAGAGCGCGGCGCGCCAGTACCGGGAAGCGATGCGCCTTGCGCAATCTGTGGAGGACACCGAAGGCGTCGCCGCCAACGCGATCAATCTTTCGATCGTGTATCAACGACTCGGCAGGCTCGACGAAGCCCGCGCCAGCCTCGCTCCGGTGTTCGAACAAAGCTGGCTGAGCTTCTCTCCCGACCGCCTGGCGCAGGCGGAGCTGCGCCGCTCGGTGCTCGATCTGGATGAACGGCGCTTCGCAAGCGCCGCTGAGTGGGCGGATCGCGCCGCATCCCATTGCAAGCAGCGCGCTTGCCCGCTCGCGGGTGCGATCCACAATGTAAAAGGACAGCTCGCGCTCGAAGCGGGTCGGCTGGATTCGTCGGCCGTCAGTGCGAAAGCGGCCTTGAGCGCGAGTCGCGCCTCGGGCGATCGCACGGAGGCGGCAAACGCATTGCGCCTCTTGGGGCTCACCGCGATACGCGCGGGCGACGCAGGCGCCGCGGCGGGATATCTCGGGGAGGCGCTTGCCATCGACCGGGAGCTGGCGGTGCCTCGGAAGATCTATCTGGACCTGATCGGTCTGGGCCGCGCGAGCGCGCTTCGCGGCGATCGCGGCGAGGCGCGTTCGTTCTATGAGCGCGCTCGCGTTGTGAGCGAAGCCGACCGGGACGCCCTAGGCGCGACCGAGGCCCGCGCGCTGAGCGAAGCGCTCGGCGACAAATTGCAGACGCGCCGACCCGTCCCGGAATCGTCCGACCCC
>DATDGA010000197.1:0-6167 GCA_036522335.1 Burkholderiales bacterium | reverse complement strand
AGCCCCTCCTCGATTTCCGGGACTTCCAGACGGAACAGCTCCATGATGAATTCGGTCGCGGTGAGCGACAGTACGAGTTGCGGCCCGCGCACGTTGCGGTCGATGCGCATGACAAAAGCCCGAACGCGGTCGCCCACCCGCAGATTCTCCTTGGGGATCATCTGGTCGCGCGGCAGTACCGCCTCGACGCGTCCGACCTCGATCACGGCGTTACCGCGCTCCACGCGCTTGATCGCGCCGTTGATGAGTTTCTCGCCTCTGGCGAGGAAGTCATTGAGCAGCTGCTCGCGCTCGGCGTCCCGAATCCTCTGGAGAATGACCTGCTTTGCGGTCTGCGCGCCGATGCGGCCGAAATCGATCGGCTCGAGCGGCTCCTCGATGAAGGTCTCGAGCTGGATGTCGGGGTACTGCTTCTGCGCTTCTGAAAAAGGAATCTGCTGCGCCGGATTCTCCACCAGCTCGTCGGACATCACCTGCCAGCGGCGGAAGGACTCGAAGTCCCCGGTGGTGCGGTCGATCGCCACGCGCACATCGACGTCTTCGGTGAACTTCTTCTTCGTCGCGGACGCGATCGCCATCTCCAGGGCGCCGAACACCACATCCTTATGGACGTTCTTTTCCCTGGCGAGCGCGTCCGCCTGCAGCAAGAGCTCGCGACCCATGTAACCCTCCAGCGTCATGGCTTGGGCACCAGGCGCGCGCGGTCGAGATCGGCCATTTCGAACGCGAGATGCCCTCCGTCGAAATCGAATTCGACGCGCTCGCCTTCGACGCCTCGTACCACTCCGACGAAGTTCCTGCGGCCATTCACGGCATTGCGCAACCGCACCTGGGCCTCGCGCCCGGCGAAACGGGCGAAGTCCGCCGCTTTTTTCAGCCTGCGGTCCAGGCCCGGCGAGGACACCTCGAGACGGTCGTAGTCGACGCCCTCGACTTCGAGCACGCGCTGCAACTGCCGGGTCACGGCCTCGCAATCGGCGACGGTGATCCCCGTCTGGCCGGCGCTCGCAGATACTTCATGGTTTTTCTCAATAAACACTCGTAACATCCTACCGTGATTGATATATTCGAAGTCGGCCAGCTGGTATCCCAGCAAGCCCACCGTGCGCTCAAGGAGCGCCTCTAGCGCACTCATGACCCCGCGCAGCACCCGTCCATAAATAAAAAATGGGCTCGAAAGCCCATCCCGGAAACGCGCGAAGTATAGCAAGAATCTTCAGGCGGAACAACGGAAAAACGCGGCCGGAACGCCGCTTGCGCCTGATGAACCCGCCTGCCCCCGCCTTTAGGCGCGGGAGGCGGGGGCGCGCGACTCGAGCAAACCCAGCAGTGAAGCGGCCTCCCTCGGCGGGAGTTCCCGCCACTGTCCGCGGCGCAGATGCGACGGCAATCGGAACGGGCCGAAGCGCACGCGCATCAACCGGCTCACGGTAACTCCAAGCGACTCGAACATGCGCCTCACTTCGCGGTTGCGGCCCTCCCGCAGCACCACCTCATACCACCGGTTCGATCCCCTGCCCCCGCCCGAAGCGATGCTGTCGAACTTCGCCGGGCCATCGTCGAGCGCGACTCCTTGCGTAAGCGTGCGCAGTTGTTCGCGCGTGAGTTCTCCCCGCACCCGCACCGCGTACTCGCGCTCGATCTCGCTGCGCGGATGCATGAGCCGGTTGGCGAGCTCGCCCGAATCGGTGAAAAGCAGAAGACCGCCCGTATTGAAGTCCAGCCGGCCGATCGCGATCCAGTGACTGCCCCGCATTCTCGGCAGATTGTCGAATACGGTCGGCCTGCCCGCAGGATCGCTCGCGGTCACCAGCTCCCCGGCCGGCTTGTGGTAAATCAGGATGCGGGGTGCGGCGCTCTCTTCGAACCGCAACGACACCCGGTGCCCGTCGAGTGCGACGCGATCGCGCGACCCGACGCGCTGCCCCAGAGTTGCGCGTGCGCCGTTGACCACGAGCCTGCCGGAGGCGCTCGCGGCTTCCATATCGCGGCGCGAGCCCAGGCCCGAGCGCGCAAGAATCTTGTGCAGCGTCTCGGCGAGCGCCGCCGGCGTTCCAGCGGGCGCTGCGGGTCTAGACCGCGCTGGGTTGCGCGGTCGCTGCTGACTCGTCGGGCGCGGGCTGCGGATCGGGCTGCGGATCGGGCTGCGTAGCGGGCGGCGGGGTCTGTGCGAGTTCAAGGGTCTTGGCGATATCTTCCAGGGGCGGCAGTTCTTGCAGCGAGCGCAGGCTCAAATCATCGAGAAAAGTCTTGGTGGTCGCGTAGAGCGCCGGGCGCCCCGGCACTTCCTTGTGACCGATCGCCTCGACCCAGCCGCGGTCCTCCAAGCGCTTCATCACCTCGGTCGAAACGGTGACGCCACGGACGTCCTCTATGTCGCCGCGCGTCACCGGCTGCCGGTAAGCGACGATCGCGAGCGTCTCGAGCACCGCACGCGAATAGCGCGGCGCCTTTTCGGGATGGATGCGCTCGAGAAATTTCTGAAACGGCGCGCGCGTCTGGAAACGCCAGCCGCTCGCCGTGGTGACCAGCTCGACGCCCCTGTCCTTCCACGCCTCGCGCAACTCCTCGAGTAGCACGCGCAGGGTGTCGGAATCAAGCTCCTCGTCGAACATCTTTCGCAGCTCCGAAACCGGGAGCGGCTCCTGCGCGGCGAGCAGCGCCGTCTCGAGCACGATCTTCACTTCATTCGGGTTGAGCATGGGCGAGCTTCACGTAGATGGGGGCGAAGGGTCCGGACTGCGTGACCTCGAGGAGATTTTCCCTCACCAGCTCCAGCACCGCGAGAAAATTGACGATCAGCATCGGGACGCCGTGCGTCGCGTCGAACAACTCGCCGAACTCGGCGAAACCGCCGCCCCGGAGCCTGCGCAGGATGAGGCTCATGTGCTCGCGCACCGACAACTCTTCGCGCGCGATGCGGTGGTGTTGGGTCATCTTCGCGCGCACCAGCAATCCGCGCCACGCTTCCTGCAGGTCGACGACGTTCACTTGCGGCAGGCGTTGCGCCAGCGTCTGCTCGATCCAGACTTCCACCGGAAGAAAATCCCTGCCGAGCTGCGGCAGGGCATCGAGCTTCCGGCCGGCGAGCTTCATCTTCTCGTATTCGAGCAGGCGCCGGACCAGTTCCGCGCGCGGGTCGGCGTCCTCCTCGCCGGGCAAGGCCGGGCGAGGCAGGAGCATGCGCGACTTGATTTCGATCAGTATCGCCGCCATGACCAGGTACTCCGCGGCGAGTTCGAGGTTTTTCGCACGCATGACCTCGACGTACGCCATGTACTGTTCGGTGAGCCGCGCCATGGGAATGTCGAGAATATCGATGTTGGCCTTGCGAATCAGATAGAGCAGCAGATCGAGCGGCCCCTCGAAGGTCTCGAAGAAGACCTCGAGCGCGTCGGGCGGGATGTACAAATCCGGCGGCAGCTCGGTGTAAGGTTCGCCGCGCACCTTGGCGTTGAAGGAAGGTTCGCCGTGAACCTTGGCGTTGAGAGCAGGCCCGCCGCGCACCTTGGCCTCGGACGCGGGCGTCGGCATGGAGGATTGCGCCGTCTCGGTCATGAATAGGCAAGCCCCATTGCCTCGCGCACTTCGCGCATGGTGGCATGCGCGAGCTTTCGGGCCTTTTCGCATCCGTCGGCGACGATGTTGCGAACCAGAGTCGGGTCGTCGAGGTACTTCTGTGCGCGCTCGCGCATCGGTCCCTGCTCGGCGAGCACCGCATCGATGACAGGCTGCTTACACTCCAGGCAGCCGATACCGGCGGTGCGGCAACCCTGGCTCGCCCACTGGCGGGTCTTCTCGTCGCTGTAGATCAGATGAAGCTGCCAGACCGGGCACTTGTCGGGATCGCCCGGATCGCTTCTCTTGATGCGCGCCGGATCGGTCTGCATGGTGCGGATCTTCTTCTTGACCGATTCCGCATCCTCGCGGAGCGCTATCGTGTTGTTGTACGACTTGGACATCTTCTGTCCGTCGATGCCGGGAAGTTTCGAGGACTCGGTGAGCAGGACCTCGGGCTCGACCAGAATCACGCGCCCCCCTCCTTCAAGGTATCCGAACAATCGCTCGCGGTCGGCGACCGAAAGGTTTCCCTGTGTTTCCAGAATCGCGTGCGCTGTCGCAAGCGCTTCGGCGTCGCCCTGTTCCTGATACTTTGTGCGCAGCTCCATCACTACCTTGGCCTTGCGGCTGCCGAGTTTCCTCGCGGCGGCCTTGGCCTTGTCCTCGAATCCGGGCTCGCGGCCGTATACGTGATTGAAGCGGCGCGCCACCTCCCGCATCATCTCGACGTGCGGCACCTGGTCTTCGCCGACCGGTACGTATTTTGCCCTGTAAATGAGCACGTCGGCCGCCTGCAACAGCGGGTAGCCGAGAAAGCCATAGGTCGAAAGATCGCGATCCGCGAGCTTCTCCTGCTGGTCCTTGTAGCTCGGGACGCGCTCCAGCCATCCCAGGGGCGTGATCATCGAAAGCAGAGTGTGCAGTTCGGCGTGCTCAGGGATGCGCGACTGGATGAAGAGTGTCGCTTGCGCCGGATCGATGCCCGCCGCCAGCCAGTCGATCACCATCTCCCAGACATTTTCCTCGATCACTTCCGGGCTTTCGTAGTGCGTGGTCAGCGCGTGCCAGTCGGCAACGAAGAAGAGGCAGGGGTGCTCGCTCTGGAGCTTCACCCAGTTCTTGATCGCGCCGTGGAAATGCCCAAGGTGCAGAGCACCCGTCGGGCGCATTCCGGAAACCACGCGTGCTTCGTACATTTTGTATTGGCTAAAGTTGAAAGAGTGTCGCAATAACGGATTTTGATGCAAACATTATCGGATCGAGGAACATCCCAAGAATGTTGTACCCGTACGAGCTGATGACAAAGAGTCCAAGGAGGATCGGCAGCCCAAAGGGTTCGAGTCTCGAATAACTCCTTGCGAGAGGATCCGGCAGCAGGGAAACGACAACCCGGCCACCATCGAGAGGAAGTATCGGCAGCAGATTCAGCGCCATGAAGACGAGATTCACCTCGACGCCCGCAATCGGCACCTGAACCAGGAATTCGTTTCCGCTGAGACCTGACAGGGCTTCCGCCTTCAGAGCGGCAGCCCACGCGAGGGCCATCACCAGATTCGCCGCCGGACCGGCAAGAGCTACCCAGAGCATGTCTCGCTTGGGACGTCGCAGGGCATGAAAATTGACCGGCACGGGCTTCGCCCATCCAAACATGACTCTTCCACCGGATGCGAAGAGCATGACCAGCGGCAGAAAGATGGTGCCGACAGGATCGATGTGACGTGCAGGATTGAGACTGACGCGGCCAAGCATGAAGGCGGTGTTGTCGCCGAAGTGGCGAGCGACATAGCCGTGAGCCGCTTCATGCAACGTGATCGCGAAGATGACCGGCACGGCGAAAACCGCGATCATCTTGGTGATCTCATTGAAATCCATGGCCGGCCCTTTCAACGCGCTATTTTATCAGAGCAGACTTGCCGCCCCGACGCGCTCCCACCGCTTCTACCACTCTTGCCAGACCGGTTTCAGATCGTCCGGCAGCTGCGGCAGCGCGCCGAGATCGGCCCTGCTCTCCCCCTTGCCGTGATAGTCGGAGCCGCGCGAGGCAGCGAGGCCGAATTTGCGCGCGACCCGCGCGAATTCGTGATACTGGTCCGGCGCGTGGCTGCCGGTCACGACCTCGATTCCGCCTCCCCCGCAATCCCTGAACTGTGCCACGAACGTCTGCATTTGCGCGTTGGAAAACGTGTATCGGCCCGGGTGCGCGATGACCGCGATGCCACCGCTTGCGCGGATCCAACTCACCGCGTCCGCGAGAGACGCCCACTCGTGCTGCACGAACCCCGGCTTGCCTTTCACGAGGTAGCGTCGAAACACGCTTCTCACGTCGGGCGCGCGACCCGTATCCACGAGGTGACGCGCGAAATGCGAGCGGCCGATGAGCTCAGGGTTTTCGGCGTAGGTCCTCGCCCCCGCGAGGCTGTCGGGAACGCCGGCGGCGGCGAGCGCATCGCCGATTTTCTCCGCGCGCTTCGCGCGGCCTTCGCGGACCGATTCGAGCCCCGAGCGCAGGACCGCGTTTTTCGGATCGATGTGCAATCCGACGATGTGTACCGTGGTCCCGTCCCAGGTCACCGAAATCTCGACGCCGGCGATGAAACGCAGGCTCC
>DATDGA010000196.1:0-1736 GCA_036522335.1 Burkholderiales bacterium | reverse complement strand
ATCGTGCTCTACATCGCCGCGATTTGGATTGCGGGAGTGATGCAGGGCCTCATGTGGCGCGCGGTGAGCAGCGACGGGACGCTCACCTACACCTTCGTCGAGGGCGTGAAGGCGACCTATCCGTTCTACGCGATCCGCCTGCTCGGAGGGATCCTCTATTTTTCGGGCATGGCGATCATGGCCTGGAACGTATGGAAGACCATCGCCGGCGGACGCGCCCAGGATGCGGCGATTCCCGCCATGGCACATGCTTAGGGAAAAACCATGAGCTTCAGCCACGAGCTGATCGAGAAGAACAACGCGTTGATGATCGTGCTGATCGTCCTGGTCGTCGCGGTCGGCGGCCTGGTCGAGATCGTGCCGCTCTACTTCCAGAGATCGACCACCGAGCCGGTGACGGGCCTGAAGCCCTACGCGCCGCTGCAGCTCGTCGGCCGCGACATCTACGTGAGGGAAGGCTGCTACAACTGTCATTCGCAGATGATCCGTCCGTTCCGCGCGGAAACCGAGCGCTACGGGCACTACTCGGTCGCGGGGGAGTTCGTCTACGACCGGCCGTTCCAGTGGGGCAGCAAGCGCACCGGCCCGGATCTCGCGCGCGTGGGCGGCCGCTACAGCGACGACTGGCACCGCATCCACCTCAACAATCCGCGCGACCTGGTGCCCGAATCGAACATGCCCGGGTATCCCTGGCTCGCGAAGAATTCCGCCGACGCGGGGGACATCGAGAGAAAGCTGAAAGTGCTGCGTCTGCTCGGCCATCCTTATACCGACGAGGACCTCGCCGGGGCGCGCGGTGCGCTGGCGGGAAAAACGGAAGAGGACGCGCTCATCGCCTATCTGCAGGTGCTGGGCACTTCCCTGAAAGCGAGGTAGCCGTGGACTTCGTGACCTTGAGCTCGATCATGACCGTGGTCGCATTCGCGACCTTCATCGGCATCGTGCTGTGGGCCTGGAGCGGCAAGGCACGGCGTTCGTTCGATGAGGCGGCCCGGCTCCCCTTCGAAGAGGACGCGCAGGAGAACGGGGAGACCCGGCGATGAGCGATTTCACCAGCAGCTTCTGGGAGTTCTACGTCGGCATCATCACCGTCGTCAGCATCCTCGCCTGCGCGGTGCTCCTCAGGACCATGAGCACGCGCCGCGTGTCGGGAGGAACGACGGAGACCACCGGCCATACCTGGGACCAGGACCTGGGCGAATTCAACAATCCGCTGCCCGCCTGGTGGATCTGGCTCTTCTACATCACCATCGCGTTCAGCGTCGTGTATCTCCTGCTGTATCCGGGCCTGGGCAGCTACGCCGGCTCGTACAAGTGGACCTCCAGGGGAGAATACGAAGCCGAAGTGAAAGAAGCGAACGCTCAATTCGGGCCGCTATACGACAAGTACTCGGCCCAGGACTTGAAGCAGGTCGCCGCCGATCCGCAGGCGCGGGCGATCGGGCAGAAGCTCTTCCTCAACTATTGCGCGCAATGCCACGCCTCGGACGGCGGCGGCAGCAAGGGCTTTCCCAACCTCACCGACCGCGACTGGCTCTACGGCGGCGAGCCGGAAACCATCAAGACGACCATCCTGAACGGACGCAACGGCATCATGCCCGCGCTCGGCGCGGCGCTCGGTGAGGAAGGGACGAAGGACGTGACGCATTACGTGCTCTCCCTTTCCGGGCGGAAATCCGACCCGGCCCGCGCGGCGCGCGGCGGCAAGACGTTCGCGACGATTTGCGCCGCGTGCC
>DATDGA010000195.1:0-9655 GCA_036522335.1 Burkholderiales bacterium | reverse complement strand
TCTCGATGATGAGCTGAAGGTTCCAGGGATTGAGGATCCCCATCCCCGAACCGATCAGCGAGGCGAGCGGCATGACGGCGACGCAGCCGATGTCTTCCAGCTGTTTTGCGATGATCGGGTCGTCGCTCGTATACACCATCACCTTGAAACCGTCTCGCACCAGGGTTTCGGTGGCTTTCAGCGTTTCGACGATGTTCGGGTAAAGCGTGGTCGGATCGCCCAACACTTCGAGCTTCACCAGGTCGTGGCCGTCGAGCAGTTCGCGCGCAAGTCGCAGCGTGCGCACCGCGTCCTCCGCGTTGTAGCAGCCCGCTGTGTTGGGGAGGATCGTGAATCTGGAAGGCGGCAGCGCGTCGAGGAGCGAGGGTTCGTTCGCGTTCTGTCCGATGTTGGTGCGGCGGATGGCCACGGTGACGATCTCTGCGCCGCTCGCTTCCACCGCGCGTCGCGTCTCGTCGAAGTCCTTGTACTTGCCCGTTCCGATCAGCAGGCGCGAGCGATAGGGCTTGCCCGCGATGACGAGCGCATCGCCACTCGCGGCCTGTTCGGGCAGGCGGGTGGGAGCGTTCATCTTCCTAGCCACCACCTACCGCGACGACGATTTCGAGCGCGTCACCGTCGGCGAGATGGGTGTCCGCGTAGCGGCTGCGCGGCACGATTTCGCCGTTCTTTTCCACGGCCACGCGTTTCCCGGAGAGTTCGAGCGTGTCGAGGAGCCGCGCTACGTTGGCCCCGGGTTCGAGACGCTGCGTTTTCCCGTTGACGGAGAGCTGGATCACTTTGAAGCCGGGTGGTCGGGCGAGTAAATCATCTTATCACGGGTGCAGGCACTGACCCAGCGACAGCAAATCGTTGTTCCAGTCTCCATCCGCACGCGCACGCAGACAAGGCGCTTTACCGGAAGCGCGAAAGACGCCCACATCGGAGCGCTTGCCGGTGCTGGGGTCGATGACGTAGAAGGCGTTGGCATAGGAGTCGATGTTCGCGATGACCTTTTCACTCGTCCATTTCCAGCCGCCGGCTGGATTCCCGAGATGTGTAATGTGCTCGTGGGAACCCTCCGGATTGGGTTTGGTGATACAGGTCACTTGAACGTCTGCCATGTCGATTTCCTTCTAATGCGATCTTCTTCGCGACCGCGCCATATGCCGGTGCCGAACCGGTATCACGCCTGGAGTGCCTCGACCATCTTGCCCACCACTTCCCGCATCCGCAGGCCCGCCTTCCAGCGAAGCTTCGCTGCGGCCCTTTCGGGGTTTCCACGACTCACGATCAGATCGGTTGGGCGAAAGAGCGATCGATCGGACACGACATGTTCCCGCCAATTCAAACTGAACGACCCGAACGCTTCCGAGACGAATTCCTCGAGCGAATGTGATTCCCCCGTGGCTACGATGTAATCATCCGGTTCGTCCTGTTGCACCATCCGCCACATGGCGTCGACGTATTCCGGCGCCCAACCCCAATCCCGGACGATGTCTAGTCGGCCGAGAATTAGCTTTTCCTTCGAACCGCCGGCAATGCGACCGGCAGCGGAAACGATCTTCTGAGTGACAAAGCGTACCGGCCGCAAAGGCGATTCGTGATTGAATAGAATTCCGTTGCAGGCGAACAAGCCGTATGCATCCCGGTAGTTGGCCACCAGCCAGTGGGCCGTCGCTTTTGCCACGGCGTACGGGCTGCTCGGCCGGAAGGGCGTGTCCTCTTTGGCGGGCTGCTGCCCCACGTTGCCAAAGCACTCACTGGAACCAGCGTGATAAAGCTTGACCCGCTTGCCGAGAGAACGGATTGCTTCCAGCAGATTCAGTATTCCCAAGGAATTGCTCTCCAGTGTCTCGACCGGCTGATCGAAAGACAGCCCCACGGAGCTCTGTCCAGCGAGGTAATAAACCTCGGCGGGCTCGCTGCGGGTCAGTGCGGTGAGAACGCTGCGAAAATCATTCGAGGCCATGGAGACCAGCTTCACCCTATCCTTCACGCCGAGCGCTTGCAGGTTCTGGAGGCGCGCCACCTGGGCGTCGCGAGACGTGCCCCAGACCTCGTAGCCTTTGCCGAGCAGCAGTTGCGCCAGATAGGCACCATCCTGCCCGGTGATGCCACAGATCAATGCATTTTTCAAACCTAACTCCGTTAGACCCGAATTAACCTCTTAGCTGCTAGCGCCACAGAAGAAACAATATTCTCGATCCAATAGCCACTGAACACATAGTGTTAATTGCAACTGTAAGAAGAGTCCTCGACCTAGCCTCCAAGGAAAGTTCGGCGCATCGAGGCGTGGCCAAAGGAAATGCCCTAAAATTCTTGTACCATGCGGGTGTAGTTCAATGGTAGAACGAAAGCTTCCCAAGCTTAAGACGAGGGTTCGATTCCCTTCACCCGCTCCAGGTTCACAAATGCCCGCGTCCTTCGACGGTAAGCTGGTGGTTGCCATCTCTTCCAGGGCCTTGTTCGATCTGGAGGAATCCAACCGCGTGTTCGAGGAGCAGGGCGTGAGCGCCTATCACCGCTACCAGCTCGAGCATGAAAACGAGATTCTCGCTCCGGGCATGGCGTTCGTGCTGGTGAGGAAGCTGCTCGGGCTCAATGCGCTCGCGCCCGCGCAAGCCCGGGTCGAAGTGATCCTGCTTTCGCGCAACACCGCCGACACGGGAATGCGCGTCATGAACTCGATCGAGCACTACAAGCTCGACATCTCGCGCGCAGCCTTCACCGGCGGGGAGAATACCTATCCCTATGTGCCGGCGTTCGACGCGCATCTGTTCCTCTCGGCAAACCCCGTCGATGTGCGCAAGGCACTCGACGCCGGCCACGCGGCGGCGACGATATTGCCCGTCAACGTCGGGCAGAGCACCGAAACCACCGAGGAGCTGCGCATCGCCTTCGACGGGGACGCGGTGCTGTTCTCGGACGAAGCGGAGCGCATTTACAAACGGGACGGGCTGGAAGCCTTCACCGCGAGCGAAGTCAGCTCGGCCAAGGAACCCTTGTCGGGCGGGCCTTTCAAGAGTTTTCTCGCCGCGCTGCATCGCATTCAATCCGAATACCCCGCCGACCGCGCGCCGATACGCACGGCCCTGGTGACGGCGCGCAGCGCTCCGGCCCACGAACGAGTCGTGCGCACTCTCCGCGCCTGGAACATCCGGATCGACGAAGCGCTTTTCCTGGGCGGGCTGGACAAGGGCCCGTTCCTCAAGGCGTTCGGCGCCGATATTTTTTTCGACGATCAGCGCGGGCATTGCGAGTCGGCGAGCCGGCACGTCGCGACCGGGCATGTGCCGTTCGGGGTCGCCAACGAATGATCTTCCACAGGACGGGCCTAGCGTCATGAAAATCCTCAAGTACGTGCTGTACGCGATCGTCGGCGTTGTGGCGCTTGCGGTCATCGCGATCGCCGCCCTGGTCGCGACGTTCGATCCCAACAAGTACAAGGGCGAGCTCGCGCGCGTGGTCAAGGAAAAGACCGGCAGAACCCTGGCGGTCGACGGCAAGATCTCCTTGTCCTTCTACCCCAGCCTCGGCGTTGACATCGGCAAGACCTCGCTCTCCGAGCGCAACAGCGACAAGACCTTCGCGAGAATCGACGAGGTCAAGGTCTCGCTGGCCGTGCTTCCTTTGCTCTCCAGGCAGGTCGTGATCGATCGCGTGATCCTCTCCGGGCTCAACGTGGACCTGGTGCAAGACAGGAGCGGAAAGACCAACTTTGCCGACCTGACCGGGGCCGGCGCATCGTCCGCGCCTGCGAAGGCGCCCGCGGCCAAGCCGGCCCCGCAAGGTGGGGCCGTGCAGCTCGACGTCGCGGGCATCGAGATACGCGCGAGTTCCGCGAGCTGGCGCGACGAGGCGACCGGCGGCCGCTACAAGGCGACCATCGACAAACTCGAGACCGGACGGATCGCGAGCGGCGTCCCCGGAAAGCTCTCCTTCGCGGCGCGGGTGGAAGCGACCCAGCCGAAGGCCGACTACCAGGTCGGCCTGTCCGGGACCTACCGCCTTAATTTCGAAAAGCAGGCGTTCGCGCTCTCCGGGATGGAGCTCAAGGTCTCGGATGCAACGCCGGGCTCGAGCAAGCCCCCGCTGTCCCTAAAAGGTGACGTCGAGTTCGACGCGTCGCCTCAGGCCATCCGGTTCACGCTGGCCGCCGATCAGGTCAACCTCGACCGCTATCTGCCGCCACCACCCGCCAAGGCACCGCCAGGCGGGGGCGGGGCTCCGCCTGCGACGAAGCCGGAAGAACCGATCGATCTTTCCGGGCTGAAGGGGCTCAATCTGAAGGGCGACCTGAAGATCGCCCAGCTGATCGCATCGAACGTGAAGCTCGAGAACGTGCACCTCGGCGTCAAGGCTGCGGGCGGCAAGGTTGACGCCGAACCCCTTACAGCCGATCTGTATCAAGGCAAGCTCAACGGTGCCGCGAGCGTCAACGCCAACGAGAATCACTTCACCCTCAAGGCGGACTTGCCCGGCGTCTCGCTGGGGCCGTTGCTCAAGGACGCACTGAACAACGACATGCTCGAAGGCAAGGGCAATATCACGCTCGACGTCCAGACCGGCGGGAACACCGTCAGCGCGATGAAGAAGGCTCTGGCGGGGAACGCCAAGTTGAGCCTGAAGGACGGCGGGCTCAAGGGATTCAATCTCGACGAAGCGATCCGCAAGCTGAAGAAGCAGCCGGCGCAGTCCTCCTCGCAGCGCACCGATCTTTCGGAGCTCACCGCCAGCTTTGTCATCAAGAACGGGGTCGCGCACAACGACGACCTCTCGGCGAAGGCGCCGATCCTGCGCCTCGCCGGCACCGGCGACGTCAACATCGGCGCGAATGCGATCGATTATCTTGCGAAGATTTCGATAGTCGCGTCCTCGACCGGCCAGGGCGGCAAGGATGTGGGCGATCTGAACGGCAAGACACTGCCGGTGAAAATCGACGGTCCGCTCGACGCGCCGCAGTTCCACCCCGACTTGAACGCCCTGCTCAGAGACGTGGTGAAGGAGCAGGCCGGGAAGGCGGAGGACAAGCTGAAAGAGAGAGCCAGGGAGCGGGGCATGGACCTGCTTAAGGGCCTTATCAAGCGGTGAGTGAGCTGGCCCGCAGGCTGGTGCGCTGGCAGGCGCAGCACGGCCGCCACGACCTGCCGTGGCAGGGGACGCGCGATCCGTATCGCATCTGGCTGTCGGAAGTAATGCTGCAACAGACCCAGGACGCGACGGTCATCCCGTACTTCAAACGCTTCCTCGCGCGCTTCCCCGACGTCGGGTCGCTGGCCCGCGCGCCGCTCGACGACGTGCTGGCGGTGTGGAGCGGACTGGGCTACTACTCCCGGGCGCGGAACCTGCACGCCGCCGCGCAGGCCGTGGTCGAAACGCATGACGGCCGCTTTCCCGGAACGCGAGCGGCGCTTGAATCCCTGCCGGGAGTGGGCCGTTCCACCGCGGCGGCGATCGCGGTGTTCGGGTTCGGCAAGCGCGAGGCGATCCTCGATGGCAACGTCAAGCGGGTCCTGGCTCGCCATTTTGCGGTGCGCGGGTACCCCGGGGAGGCTCGGGTCGAAAAGCGTTTGTGGAGGCTCGCCGAATCACAGATTCCGACGAGAAACATCGAAGCCTACACGCAGGCGCTGATGGATTTGGGCGCAAGCCTGTGCACCCGGACGCGGCCCGCCTGCGCGAGCTGTCCCTTGAAGAAGAGTTGCGAAGCGCGTGCACGAGGACGAGTCGAGGCCTACCCTCAGCCGCGGCCGCGCAAGGTACGGCCCGAGAGGAAAGCTTCGATGCTGTTGCTCCTTCGCGCCGGGGAAGTGTTTCTGGAAAGGCGTCCGCCGGCGGGCGTGTGGGGTGGGCTGTGGTGTCTTCCGGAGATGCCGTCGGACGCCGATCCGGGCGAGTACTGCGGGCGCCGTTTCGGCGCGAAGCTCGCCGGCGCGGAGCGCCTTCCTCTCCTGCGGCACGAATTTACCCACTTCACGCTGAACATTGCGCCGCTGGTCTGTCGACTGGACTCAGCATCGCATTGCGCGGCGGAACCGGGGCAAATCTGGCTCCTTCTCGAAGAAGCGGACAAGGCGGCGGTCCCCTCGCCGGTCAGGAAGCTGCTTGCGGCGCTGCGAGGCGACTAGGTGGCGGCGAGACCGCGGCTTTCCAGGAAACGCTGCAAGATCGACAGCCGCCCGAGACTGTCGGACAACTCCAGGAGCTTTTGTTTGGCCTCCAGAGGTACGGGGAGGATTTCCGTGAGGCGGTAGCCGACCCACGCGGCGTCGTTGAAGGCGTGCGGCTCGGCGAAGACGGGCTTGCCCTGGTCGGCGACTACCATTTCCAGAAGCCTCGAGCAGGCGGCGAACTTTTCTGGAACCGCAATGCTTGCGTCGGGAGGAATGAGTTCCACGCTGGCCGAAATCAGACCTTGCGTATTGGCTTGACGCTCGAGGATGCGAAACCGCTGGCTACCGAGGGTCTTCAGGTTGAGGATGCCCTGTTGCTGCATGTCCCATTCGAGAATCTTCGCAAGACACCCGAGTCCTTCGGGCACGGCGGGCGCGCCGACCTCCGACCCCTGGTGGATGAGGCACACACCGAACGGTTCATCGTGTTTCAGGCATTCGCGCGTCATGTCCATGTAGCGTGCCTCGAACACCCGCAGCGGAAGGAGGCCTCCCGGAAAGAGCACCGTGTTGAGCGGGAAAATCGGGACGCGCAGCGATTTCAAGATCGATGGGGGCTCAGCGCTCTTCGCCCCAGCGGCGCATCAAGTCGTGATGGATCCGCAGGTGATCGAGTATGCGCGCCACGATGAAATCGACGAGGTCTTCGACGCGCTTCGGGTGATGATAGAAACCGGGATTTGCAGGAAGAATCACCGCGCCCGCGCGCGCGAGCTTGAGCATGTTCTCAAGGTGCAGCGCCGAGAACGGCGTCTCGCGCGGGACGAGGATCAGCTTGCGGCCTTCTTTCAGAGTGACGTCGGCCGCGCGTTCGATCAGATTGTCGGAGAGACCGGCCGCGACCGCGGCGAGCGTGCCCATGGTGCAGGGGCAGATGACCATCGCGTCGACAGGATTCGAGCCGGAAGCTACCGGAGCAAACCAGTCCTCGCGGCCAAAGACCCGCAGTTGACCGCGTTTTGCCGAGTAGCGCTCGCCGAACATGCGCTCCGCGTCGGACGCGCGCGGCGGCAGCGCAATCCCGAGTTCCTGCTTGGCGACCACGTGGGCGGCTTGCGAGTATAAGAGGTAGACCCGGGCTTTGGCGCGTATGAGAGATTCGACCAGCCTCAGACCGTAGGGCATTCCGGAAGCCCCGGTCAGCGCGACGGCGACAGTCGGCTTCATGCAGCGGGAACGAGATGCCGATGGCGAACCAGCACCGGCGTGCGACTGCGAAAATAGGCGCCGAGGCGCTCGACAAGATACACGGAGCGATGCCGGCCGCCGGTGCAGCCGACGGCGACGGTGAGCGAGCTGCGGCTGTCCTGCGCGTAAGCGGGCAACCAGGTTTCAACAAAACGGCGAATGTCCTCCAGCATCGTTCCGACTTTCGGTTCTCTTTCAAGGAAAGCGACCACTTCGGTGTCAAGACCCGTGAGGGGCCTCAGGCGCGTGTCGTAGTGAGGATTGGGCAGGCAGCGCACGTCGAACACGAGATCCGCATCGAGCGGAACGCCCTGCTTGTAGCTGAAGGACTCGAACAGAAGCATCGTCGACTCGGTGTGGATGTCGAGCCATTCCTTGATCCAGTTGCGAAGCGTGTTCGGCAGCAGGTCGGTCGTATCGATGCGATACCCGATCTCGCCTATGGGGGCGAGGAGCTCGCGCTCGTGCGTCATGCATTCCTCGAGAGTCCGCGTTCCGGTCGCAAGCGGGTGGCGCCGCCGCGTCTCCGAGAAACGCCTGATAAGCGTCTCGTTTTTTGCATCGAGAAAGAGCAGGCGCAGGTCTACCCCCTGCTCTTTCAACCCGGCAACGTACTCCGGGACAAGCTCAAGCGAATCGCCCATGCGGGCGTCGATGCTCATCGCAACCCGATTGTGGCCTGCGCGGCGGAGCAACTCTGCTGACTGGTGGAGCAGGGGCCCCGGGAGGTTGTCGACGCAGTAGTAGCCACTGTCCTCAAGAGCATTGAGGGCGATGCTCTTGCCGGAACCCGAAAGGCCGCTGATGAGGACGAGTTGCATTTCGATACCTTAACGGAATGACGGGAGCCGTGCAAAACCTGCCTCACCTGATCTCTGCACAGGACGGTGCCTCCGCGCGTTGAGCCGCCGATAGGTCGGCTCGAACGCGCGAAGTTAAAACGGCGACGCATGTCGTCCGTTTTAACTCTTCTTCATCTCCGCCTGCTGCCGCTGCATGAATTCAGCGGTCGAGTGGATGCCGCGAAGCTGCAGGATATGATCGCGCACCGCAGCCTCGAGGAGCACCGCGAGATTGCGGCCCGCCGCGACCGGGATAATGACTTTCCGGACTGTCACGCCCAGGATGTCCTCCGACTGTTCGTTCAGCGGCAGTCGCTCCAACTCGGTCGTTCCCGGGCGATCGAGATGCACGATCAATCGCAAGTTCATCTTTGGCCGCACCGCGGTCTCTCCGAAGATCGTGCGGATATTGAGCACCCCCAGGCCGCGCACTTCCAGAAAATCTTTCAAGACCGGTGGGCATCGGCATTCGAGCGTGGAGACGGCAATGCGCGACACGTCGACCACGTCGTCCGCGACCAGGCCGTGGCCGCGGCTGATCAGTTCCAGCGCGAGCTCGCTCTTCCCCGCACCCGACTCACCCGTGATCAGGACTCCGAGGCCGAGAACGTCCATGCACACGCCGTGACGCTGGGTAGTCTCGGCGAGCGCTTTGCCGAGATAGCGACGCAGATGGTCGATGACTTGCGCGCCGGACGTATCGGTGGCGAACACCGAAGTGCCCGAGGCCTCAGCCCCTTTCAGCATGCGCACGTCCGCAGGTGCTCCATCGGCGACGACCAGAGCTGCGGGGTGGACTGCGAAGAGATTGCCGAGCATCTGGAAGAGCTCGGTTTCCTCGAACGCGGCGAGGTGAGCTATCTCGTGGTTGCCGAGAACCTGGATGCGGTTGGGGTGAATGAGATTGAGGTGCCCTACGAGGGCCGCGACGCCGCTACTGTCGCGCCAAACCTTGGTCGCGCCACCCGCCTTTCCGCCGATCCAGGCGAACCCAAGCTTGTCGCGATTGTCCTCATACAGCTGCGCGACGCTGATCTGCAACATGAGTCTGCCAAGCGGTGATGTGCTGATGAAGTGTACCGGCGTCAGTATCGGCGGAAAGTTTGTTACGCAGTTCGCGGTCGCTCAGCATCTGCGCCAGTTCGGACAGGACGCGCAGGTGTTGTTCGGTAGCGTGTTCGGGCACTAGGAGCAGGAAAACGAGACTGACGGGCTTACCGTCGGGTGCGTCGAATGGTACCGGTTGCGCCAAGCGCACGAAGGCGCCGACCGCTTCTTTCAGGCCCTTGATCCTGCCGTGGGGAATGGCGACGCCTTGGCCCAAGCCCGTGGAGCCGAGACGTTCGCGGGCGAACAGACTGTCGAATACCAGGCTTCTTGCTACGCCTTGGTTGTTCTCGAACAGCAGGCCGGCTTGCTCAAACATGCGTTTCTTGCTCGTTACATCCAGGTCGAGGAGGATGTTTGAGG
>DATDGA010000194.1:0-13258 GCA_036522335.1 Burkholderiales bacterium | reverse complement strand
ACGACTTCAGCGCCTCTTCGTTGAGGGTGATTCCAAGCCCCGGCTTCATCGGCAGCGGTATCCGGCCATCCACCACCGGAAGCTCGTCAAGAACCAGGTCGCGGCGCAGCCGTGAATCCGAGAGCGACGCCGGCAGAAACTCGATGTAGCTGCACGTCGGCGCGATGCCCGCCAGATGGCATTGACCGCCTCAAGGCCGACGTGCGCATCGTGGAGGCGCAGCAGCGCCCCGTGCCATGACCGCGCGTGCTCCATTCAAGGCTGCGGTAGTTCAGATGGTATCGACGCCGAAGGTCGAGGAGAACCTCGCCGCAGCAGGCGAGCTCGTCGCGCAGGCGGCCAATCAGGGAGCGAAGCTCATCGCGCTTCCCGAATATTTCTGCATTTTCGGGATGCGCGACGGCGACAAGGTGGCGGCGAGGGAAAAGGACGGCGTCGGGCCGATCCAGGAGTTTCTTTCAGAGACTGCCAGGCGCCATGCGGTGTGGCTCGTCGGGGGCTCGGTCCCGCTCGAGTGTGCCGATCCCGGAAAAGTGAGGAACAGCTGTCTGGTCTACGACTCCGACGGACGGCGCGTCGCGCGCTACGACAAGATCCACCTGTTCGGGCTCGAACTCGGAGCGGAACGCTTCGACGAAGCGAGGACGATCGAGGCGGGCGCCGAGCCGCGCGCCGTCGATTCACCCTTCGGACGCATCGCGCTTTCGGTGTGCTACGACGTGCGCTTTCCCGAGCTTTATCGCTCACTCGCCCCGATGGACATCATTCTGGTGCCTTCGGCCTTCACTGCGACGACCGGACGCGCGCATTGGGAGACTCTGCTGCGCGCCCGCGCGATCGAGAACCTCGCCTGGGTTCTCGCGCCGGCTCAAGGGGGAAAGCACCTGAACGGCCGCCAGACGCACGGCCACAGCATGGTGGTCGATCCCTGGGGCAAGGTCGTTGCCGAGCGGGCCGCCGAGCCCGGGGTGGTCGTAGCCGACATCGATCCGACGTTCCAGGCGAAGATGCGCCTGAGCCTTCCCGCGCTCACCCACCGCGTGCTGTAGTGCGGCTGCACCGCGTGCAGGGCTAGAATAGCGGTCCCTCCACCCTCATATCCGGTTCATGAACGCCCCCGAACAGCTTTTTTCCACCGCGCAGTCCTTCCTGCTCGCCCCGCACGACCTCGAGGCCGGCAAGCTCGCGGGCGTTTTCGGGTCGCTGCTTTCGCATCGCCTCGACTTCGCGGATCTGTACTTTCAGTACTCGCGCTCCGAGGGCTGGAGTCTGGAAGAAGGCATCGTCAAGTCGGGCAGCTTCAACATCGACCAGGGCGTGGGCGTGCGCGCGATCGCCGGCGAGAAGACTGCGTTCGCGTACTCGGACGAGATCAGCCTGCCGGCGCTCGAGGACGCAGCCAAGGCGACGCGCGCGATCGCGGCGAGCGGCGGCAACCGCCATCCGGTGGCGGTGCGCACAGGCGTCGGCCTGCAGCTCTATCAACCGTTCGATCCGCTCGTCTCGCTCGAAGACACGCAGAAAGTGAAGCTGCTCGAGCGCCTGGAGCAACTCTGCCGCGCTCGCGATCCGCGCGTGATCCAGGTCATGGCGAGCCTCGCCGCCGAATACGAAGTGGTTTTGGTGGCGCGCTCGGACGGCGTGCAGGCGGCGGACGTTCGCCCGCTCGTGCGCCTCTCGGTGCAGGTGATCGTCGAGCAGAACGGCCGGCGCGAACAGGGCACCGCCGGCGGCGGCGGACGCAGCGACTACAGCCATTTCACCGAGGAGCGGCTGCAGGAGTACGCGAAACACGCGGTCGACCAGGCGCTCGTCAATCTCGAAGCACGGCCCGCGCCCGCAGGCACAATGACCGTGGTGCTCGGCCCCGGCTGGCCGGGGATTCTGCTGCACGAGGCGATCGGCCACGGTCTGGAGGGCGACTTCAACCGCAAGGGCTCATCGGCTTTCGCCGGGAAGATCGGAAAGAAAGTCGCGGCGCGCGGAGTCACCGTCGTGGACGATGGCACCATGCCCGGCCGGCGCGGCTCGCTTTCGATCGACGACGAGGGCAATCCCACGCAGTGCAACACCCTGATCGAGGACGGCGTGCTGCGCGGCTACATGCAGGACAGCCTGAACGCGCGCCTGATGGGCGTGCCCGTCACCGGCAACGGCCGGCGCGAATCCTTCGCGCACGTCGTGATGCCTCGCATGACCAACACCTATATGTTGAACGGCGACAAGGATCCGAAGGAGATCATCGCTTCTGTGAAGAATGGTCTGTACGCGGTCAACTTCGGCGGCGGCCAGGTGGATATCACCAGCGGCAAATTCGTGTTCTCCGCTTCCGAGGCCTACATGATCGAGAACGGCAAAGTCACCTACCCGGTGAAAGGTGCCACGCTGATCGGAAACGGGCCGGACGCGCTCACCCGCGTCTCGATGATCGGCAACGACCTCGCGCTGGATACGGGCGTCGGCACTTGCGGCAAGGAAGGCCAGAGCGTGCCGGTAGGCGTGGGGCAGCCCACCCTCCGGATCGATGGCCTTACCGTGGGCGGAACGGCCTAGAGCCACGCTCGTCGGCCGCGCTTATGCGGCCAAAGCGAGCCGCCCAGCCGCAGCATCCTCGGCATCGAGCGTCGCCGCGACGGCGTGCACCACGGCGGCGATGCGGACCGCGGCCTGGATCTGCTCCGCGCTGACGCCGGCCGCACGCAACACGCCCTCGTGCGCGGCGATGCACATGCCGCAGCCGTTGACGGCGGATGCCGCGAGAGACCAGAGCTCGAAGTTGTCCTTCGTCGTGCCGGGGCTTGCCATCACATTCATGCGCAGCTTGGCCGGCAGCTTCGAGTACTCGTCCTTCTCGACCAGGTGGACGAAGCGGTAGTACACGTTGTTCATTCCCATGATCGCGGCGGCGGCCTGCGCGGCCTTGAGCGTCGCCGGTTCGAGCTTGCCGCCGAATTCGGCGAGCACAGCGCGGGTCACCTCGGCATTGCGCGACGCGATCGCAGAGGCGACGAAGGTGCCCGCTTTCTTTTCTTCGTCGAGTACGGTTTCTGCCGCGAGCGTGGAGAGATTCAACTTCAGGTCCTTCGCGTACTCTGGAAGGCGGTCCTTCAGGTTCTGGATTGACATGGCGTTCTCTTCCTTGTTTGTGGCGATGGTCAGCGTCTCCTAGGCGGCCTTCAGGAATTCTTCGCCCTTCTTCCAGTTGCAGGGGCAAAGCTCGTCGGTCTGCAACGCATCGAGCACGCGCAGCACTTCATCGGGATTGCGGCCCACGTTGAGGTCGTTCACCGAGACGAAGCGGATCGCGCCCTCGGGATCCACGATGAAGGTGGCGCGCAGCGCCACGCCTTCTTTCTTGTCGAGGATGCCGAAAGCCTGCGAGAGATCGCGCCTGATATCGGCGAGCATCGGGAAGGGCAGATCCTTCAAATCCGGGTGCGAGCGCCGCCAGGCGAGGTGGACGAACTCGCTGTCGGTCGAAGCGCCGTAGATCACCGCGTCGCGGTCGTTGAATTCTCGTGCGAGCCTGCCGAAGGCCGCGATCTCGGTCGGGCACACGAAGGTGAAGTCCTTCGGCCAGAAGAAAATCACTTTCCACTTGCCTGCGTCGGTACGGTCGGAGATGCGGGTGAAGGCCTTGTCCTGCTCGATAGAAACGACGGCCGGCACGTCGAAGGCCGGGATCTTGTCCCCGATGGTCAACATGGTGAAGCTCCTTTGCATTGAAAAATGTGAGGAACGGATGATGGAGCCGCCGCCCTGATCGATCCAACGGATATTTTGGGTTAGACTGATCGAGTGACTCGATCAGAAGCTCCTCCGGTCCGCCTGCCTTCGGTGAGGCAATTGCGCTATCTCGTCGCGCTCGCCGATCGGCTCAATTTCCGCTCCGCCGCCGAGGCTTGTTTCGTCACGCAGTCGACGCTCTCGTCAGGCATCAAGGAGCTGGAGAGCCAGCTCGGCGCGCAGCTGTTCGAGCGGGACAAACGCAGCGTGCGGCTCACTGCGATTGGGGCGCAGGTGGCAGAGCGCGCCCGGCGCCTTGTCGCCGAAGCGGGCGATCTGGCCGAGACGGTGCGCGCCTCGCGCCGGCCCCTGTCGGGGACGTTCAGGCTAGGCGCAATCCCCACGATCGCGCCGTTTCTCTTGCCGCGTACGCTGCCGCCGTTGCGGGAGCAGTACCCTGAGCTCAGGCTTTTCCTGCGCGAGGACCTGACCGATCGGCTGCTCGATCGTCTGCGCGCCGGCGAGCTCGATGCTGCCCTGATTGCGCTGCCCTACGAAACCGGGGAGCTCGAGTTGCGGGAGTTGTTCAAGGACGAGTTCTGGTTCGTCGCGCGCAGCGACGAACCGCTCGCAAAGACCAAGGCCGTGGCGGTGGAGCGCCTTGACGTCGGCGACGTGATTCTGCTCGAAGACGGCCATTGTCTGCGCGAGCACGCGATCTCGGCCTGCGGAGCGGAGCGCGGCGCAGGACGCTCGGGTATCGAGGCAACGAGCTTGCATACGCTGTTGCAGATGGTCGAGGGCGGATTGGGGGTGACGCTGCTTCCAGAGATTGCGCTCAAGGCGGGAATACTGAACGGAACGAACCTGGTGGCGCGGCCTTTCTCCACGCGCGTGCCGGCGCGCAAGATCACGCTCGCCTCTCGCCCCTCGAGCGCACGCGGAAAAGATCTGGATTTGCTTGCGGAATTCTTCCTGAAGAACGCGCCGCGGGCGCAGAAACCGGGGATCCCGGCTCTTCGCAGGAGCCGCTGATCCCGGCAAAGCGCGGCTGCTGCGGGACGTTCTTCACTGGGACTCATCCCGCCAGAAGAGCAGTCCCAGGAGAGAGAGTGCGGCAAACAGGGCCCCGGCGAGAAACGGCGCATGCGCGCCGTAGGCGCTCCACAGTATTCCCGCGATGACGCTCGCCAGCAGGAGCGCCCCGCCGCCTGCGAGGTTGAACACTCCGAACGCCGTGCCGCGCAGATTCGGGGGGGACGTATCGGCCACGAGCTTCGCGAACAAGCCCTGGGTGAGCCCCATGTGCAATCCCCAGAGAGCGGCCCCGACCAAGGCAGTCAGCGGGCTCGCGGCCGCGGCCAATACGATGTCGGCGGCCACGAGCAGCGCGAGCCCCAGAATGAGCAGCGAGCGGGCGCTCAGCCGGTCGGCGGCAGCGCCGGCCGGATAGGCGGTCGCCGCGTACACGACGTTCATTGCGAGGAGCACCGTCGGCACGTAGCCGAGCGCGAGCCCCGTGTCCTGGGCGCGGAGCACCAGGAATGCCTCGCTGAATCGCGCCAGGGTGAAACAGGCGTTGAGGAGCACGATCAGCCAATAGCGCGGCGGGAGCCCCGCGGCGGCGGCGAGGGACAGCGGGGTTCGCCCGTCCGGGTGTGCATTCGTGCTTGCCGGCTCATGGACGCCGAAGACGAGCAGCGCGACACAGAGGAAGGCCGGAATGACCGCGACCCACATCACCAGCCTGATGTCGTTGGCGAGCCACGCCATGAACGCCACCGCCAGGAGCGGCCCGATGAACGCGCCGACGGAATCGAGCGACTGCCGAAGGCCGTACGCGGCACCGCGCAGCTCGCGCGGGGTGACGTCGGCGATCAGGGCATCGCGCGGTGCGCCGCGGATCCCCTTGCCGATCCGGTCGGCGAAGCGTGCGGCGAATACCCAGCCGATGGAGGTCGCGAGTGGAAAGAACGGTTTGGTGACTGCCGCCAGTCCGTAGCCGAGCACGGCCAGCAGCTTGCGCTTTCCCAGGTAATCGCTGATCGCGCCGGAAAATACCTTGGTGATGGCAGCGGTCGCCTCCGCGATGCCTTCGACGATGCCGATGGTGGTCATCGACGCTCCGAGAACGGTGACCATGAATAGCGGCAGCAGGCTGTGGATTATCTCCGAAGAGATATCCATGAGCATGGAAACCAGCCCCAGAGCCCAGACGGTGGGCGGCAGCCGCCGACGCGCTGCCCCGGCGGCGGGCTCGCTCACCGGGTCTGCCAGTTCCGGCTGCGCTCGAGAGCCCGCCGCCACTCTCCCATCCGTCCTTCCGCCTCCTCGCGCTTCATCTTCGGCACGAAGCGTTTCGCGACCTTCCATTGCTTCGCGATCTCCTCGCGGCTGGTCCACACGCCGGTGGCCAAGCCCGCAAGATAGGCCGCTCCCAGGGCGGTGGTCTCGAGCACCCGCGGGCGAACCACCGGTACGCCGAGCAGATCCGCCTGGAATTGCAGCAACAAATCGTTCGCCGCGGCGCCGCCGTCGACACGCAGTTCCTTCGACGGCTGCCCCGAGTCCTGCTCCATCGCGTGCAGCAGATCCGCCGACTGGAAAGCGATCGATTCCAAAGCAGCCCGCGCGATGTGGCCGGCGTTCGAGCCGCGCGTCAAGCCGACGATCGTGCCGCGCGCGTAGGGATCCCAGTGCGGGGCGCCGAGGCCCGCGAACCCCGGAACGAAGTAGACCTCGCCCGAGTCGCGCACGCTCGCCGCGAGCTTTTCCACGTCCACCGACCGGCGGATGAGGCGCAGGCCGTCGCGCAGCCACTGCACCACTGCGCCGCCGATGAAGACGCTCCCCTCGAGCGCGAACTGCTTGACCGGCGCTTCCGCGGCGCAGGTCGTGATGAGTCCGCTTTTCGACGCGATCGCCTCGCCTCCCGTGTTGAGCAGGAGAAAGCAGCCCGTGCCGTAGGTGTTCTTCGCCATCCCCGCCTCGTGGCAGGCCTGCCCGAAAAGCGCCGCCTGCTGGTCGCCGGCGATCCCCGCGATCGGCACTTCCGCGCCGAGCATCGACTTCGCGGCGGATCCGTAGATGTGCGAGGAGGGCAGGACCTCGGGCAGCATCGCGCGCGGCACGCCGAAGATCTCGAGCAGCGCTTCGTCCCACTCTCCGCGGTGGATATCGTAGAGCTGGGTGCGCGAGGCGTTCGAGGGATCGGTGAGATGGAGCTTCCCCAAGCTGAGCTTCCAGGCGAGCCAGCTGTCGATCGTGCCGAAGAGCATGTCCCCTTTTTCGGCACGCTCCTTCAGGCCCGGGACGTTCGCGAGCAGCCATTCGAGCTTGGTCGCGGAGAAATAGGGATCGATCACCAGCCCGGTCTTCGCGCGGATCGGCCCGGCGAGGCCTTCCTTCATCAACATCTCGCAGCGCTCGGCGGTGCGCCGGTCCTGCCAGACGATGGCGCGGTGCGCCGGCTTCCCCGTGTGCCGGTCCCAGACGACCGTGGTCTCGCGCTGGTTGGTGATGCCGATCGCCGAGAGCCGTTCGGGCTTGAGCCTCGCTTTCTTGAGCGCAGCCCTGGCGCACGCGAGCTGCGAGCGGAAAATCTCCTCGGCATCGTGCTCGACCCACCCGGGCTGCGGGAAAAACTGGCGGAACTCGCGCTGCGCAACCGAGACCGGCGCGCCCTTCTCGTCGAACACGATCGCGCGCGAGCTGGTGGTACCCTGATCGAGGGCGAGCACGTAGTGCATGGAAAATTCTAACAGGGCACGGCCTTGGCAGCGGCACCATGGCCTGCAAGAGCTGCCTCTATAATCGTCTTTCCACGAAGGGGATACGCTATGATCCGAACCTCGAAGCAGTCTGCATGGGTCCTGCTTGCCGCACTGGCTGCGCCGGCCGCCGCCCAGACCATCGAGAACGAGCTCGTTCTCATCACACCGGTGGCGAAGACGCTCACCGACCCGTCGCTCGCGGAGTTCGCGAAATACGCGAAGGAGCGCTGGAACGTCACGGTGAGGACGGCCGCCCTGGCGGCCGGAACGCCGGTCGCCTACGGTCAGATCGTGGAGTGGAAAGGCCGGCCCCAGGCGGATATCTTCTGGGGCGGCGAGAGCGCGCTCTTCGACAAGCTGGCCGAGCAGAAACTGCTCGCCAAGCTCGACCTGCCCAAGGCGGTGATGGACGCGATTCCCGCCACCATCGGCAAGCCCAAGCCCATCTACCTGAAAGATCCGAAAGGCTTCTGGACCGGCACGGTGCTCGAGCCCTACGGCATCGTCTATCACCCGAAAGTGCTCGCGCGCCTCGGCGTGGAGCCGCCCAAGGACTGGGACGATCTGCTCAATCCGAAGCTGAAAGGAAACGTCGCGCAGTGCGCGCCGACGCGCTCCTCGAGCAGCCACGCGACCTACGAGGTGATCCTGCAGCGCGAAGGCGACGCCAAGGGCTGGGAGTGGCTGAAGCGCCTCGGCGCGAACACCGGCATCTTCACCGCCCGAAGCCGCGACGTGCCCTCGGTGGTCGCCAAGGGCGAATTTGCCGCCGGCTTCGCGGTGCCAAGCTACATGGCCTTCGAAGACCGCCTGGCGGGATTCGAGCTGAAGTTCGTCGCGCCGAAGACCGCCTGGATCACGCCCGAGCCGATCGCCATCATTGCCGGCGCTCCGCATCCGCTCGCCGCGCGCGCCTTCATCGAGTTCATGTTGACCGAGCGCGGGCAAAAGGTCGCCATGGAGCGTGGTGTGTTCCCGATCACACCGAAGTACCGTGTCCAGGGCGCGCCCGGGTCCACGGCGGAGATGGCAGTCGAGTTCACCGGGGGGCTTCGCTCCTACTTCGACGTGGACGTCACCAATATCTACGACGACGACGTGGCGCAGAAGCGCTACGAGGCGGTGAACAGCCAGTTCCGCAAGGACATCGAGTCTGCGATCGAAGAGTTGAAAAGGAAGTACTGAGCTGATGCAGATCAGCGTCCACGACATCACCAAGCGGTTCGGAAAGAACGAGGTCGTCGGACGCTCCAGCTTCTCGATCGGGGAGGGGGAGTTGTTCACCCTGCTCGGCCCCTCGGGCTGCGGAAAGACGACGCTCTTGCGCCTGATCGCCGGTTTCTACACCCCGGACGAGGGCGAGATCCGCTTCGATGGTGCCCGCGTAAACGAGGTGCCGCCGCACGAGCGTGGCATCGGCATGGTGTTCCAGAACTACGCGCTGTGGCCGCACATGACCGTGTTCGACAACATCGCCTACGGCCTGAAGCTGCGCAGCATCGGACGCACCGAGATCGGCGAGCGGGTGGCGGCGGTACTGGAGAAGGTCAGGCTCAGCGGGCTCGGGGCGCGCTACCCCGGCCAGCTCTCGGGCGGTCAGCAGCAGCGCGTGGCGCTCGCGCGGGCGCTCGTGCTCAACCCGAAGATCCTGCTCCTCGACGAGCCCCTGTCCAACCTCGACGCCAAGATCCGCATCCAGGTGCGCGCCGAGATCAGGAAACTGCAGAAGGAGCTCGGCATCACGACCCTGTATGTCACGCACGACCAGGAAGAAGCGCTCACGCTCTCCGATCGCATCGTGGTGTTCAACCAGGGCCGGGTGTTCCAGATCGGCACGCCGAAGGAACTCTACGAGCGGCCGCAAAACCGTTTCGTGGCGGATTTCATCGGTATTAACAACCTGCTGGAGGGCGCGGTGCGCACGGTCGAGTCGGGGTTCCTCGCGGTCGATACCGCGCTGGGGCGATTGCGCGCTCTGCCGAACGCGGAGCTTCGCGCGGGCGACAAGTGCGTGATCTGCGTGCGGCCCGAGAACATCGCCGTGGGCGGCGCGGGCGCCGAGCGCAATGTCGCCCGCGGAAGGATCAGCTTCGCCGCCTACCTCGGCAACACGCTGCGCTACGACGTCGACCTCGGGCAGGGAATCACGTTCAAGGTGGACGACCGCGATCCTTGGCACCACGAGCAGCGCGCGATGGGTGCCGAGGTCGACATCGGCTTCGCCTGGAACGGCACGCTGGCGATCCAGGCGCAATGAGCGCGCGAATGCTCAGGCTGCCGAGGTCTCCGCTCGCAGCCGCGGGTTTTGCCCTGATCTGGGTGTTTCTGATCGTCTTCGTCTTCTATCCGCTCACGCGGATCTTCTACGACGCCTTCACCAACGAAGCGGGCCAGTTCACCCTGGTGAACTTCTACGAGTTCTTCACCGACTCGTTCTACCTGCGCTCGCTGTGGAAGTCGCTCGCTCTCGGCGTGGCGGCGGTGGTTACCACCTCGGTGGTGGGGATCGCGGTCGCGTATCTGATCCTGCGCTATGAGTTTCCGTACAGGAATCTCTTCTCCTACCTGACCATGCTGCCGATGATCCTGCCGCCTCTGGTCGGCGTGCTCGGCTTCGTCTTCATCCTCGGCCGTGCCGGCACAGTGAACATCCTGCTCATGGACTGGTTCGGGCTGCAAACGCCGATCAATTTCATGTACGGAGTTCAAGGCGTGCTGCTGGTCGAGACGGTGCACCTGTTCCCGATGATGACGCTCAGCATCCTCGATGCGCTTGCCAAAGTGGACCCCGCGCTCGAGGAGGCGGCCGAGGGCATGGGCGCGAAGGGCTGGCGCAGGTTCCGGGACGTGACGCTGCCGCTCACCACGCCCGGCTACATCTCCGGAGCGCTGCTGGTATTCATCTGGACTTTCGCCGATTTCATCACGCCGCTGGTCGTCGGCGTGCAGGACCTGCTCGCCCCGCAGGCTTACCTCAACATCGTGCAGTTCGTCGACCGGCGCATCTTCCGCATGGGCATCGTGATTTCGGCCCTGCTCGTTCTCCTCGCCATATTCTTCGTGCTCGCCGCGCGCCAGTACGTCGCGATCAAGGATTACAGCTCGCTCGCCTACTCGAAGGTCGAGCGCCGGCGCCTCGGGCCCATCAAGCGCTGGGTCGCGGTCGGCTTCCTCGCGGCACTCCTGTTCGTTTCGCTCGTCCCGCAGGTGGGCGTGCTGCTCGCCGCCGTCGGGCGCGGATGGTCGCTCACGCCCTTCCCGGTCCAGTACACGCTCGAGTTCTTCGATCAGGTGAGCGTCGAGACCCCGAAATTCATCGTCAACTCGCTTCTCTTCTGCGGCATCGCGGTGTTCATGTGCCTCGCGATCGGGGTGCCGATGGCGTGGATCATGGGACGCACTGCCGCACCCGGGCGCGGCGCGATGGACGCGCTCACCACGCTGATGCTGGCGATCCCCGGCACCGCGGTCGGCATCGCCTACGTGCGGGCATTCAATTTTCCGCTCCCCTTGATCGACATCCCGCTCACCGGCATGTGGTTCATCCTGCCCCTCGTGCTGGTGGTGCGCCGGCTGCCCTACACCGTGCGCGGCAGCTACTCGTCGCTCCTTCTCGTACACAAATCGATGGAGGAGGCGGCCGAGAACGTCGGCGCGACCAAGCTGCGGACCTTCCGCGACATTACCGTGCCGCTCGTCTGGAAAGGCATCTTCGTCGGCGGCCTCTTCTCGTTCATCACCTCGATCCAGGAAGCCTCGTCGACCATCTTCCTGACGACCGGGGGCAACGAGATGATCCCGTTCGGCATCTTCAGCTTCTACATCGCCGGCTCGCAAAGCCAGGCAGCGGCGCTGGGCGTCATCCTGATTGCAGTGTGTGCCGTCAGCCTGTATCTCGTGAATCGCATCGCCGGGACGCGCGTCGGCGGGCTGTTCGGCTGAAGTGAAACCGCTGCGCGATCTCGACCCCGGCGGCGTCCGCGCGGTGCTCGTCGACATCGACGAGACCCTGACCACGGGCGGCAAACTCACCGCGGACGCCTACGCCGCGCTCGAGCGACTGCACACCGCGGGCAGGATCGTGGTACCGGTGACCGGGCGCCCGGCGGGCTGGTGCGATCACATCGCGCGCATGTGGCCGGTCGATGCGGTGGTCGGCGAAAACGGCGCGTTCTACTTTCTCTATTCCGGAGGCAAGCTTCACAAGCGTTTCCTCGAGGACGCGCAGGCGCGCGCGGGCAAGCGCTCGCGCCTCGACACCATCGCCCGGCGCATCTTGGCCGAGGTTCCCGGCTGCGCGCTCGCCGCGGATCAGGCTTATCGCGAGACCGACCTCGCGATCGACTACTGCGAGGACGTTCCGCCGCTGCCGCTCGCTGCGGCCGAGCGCATCGCCGCGCTCATGCGCGAAGCGGGGCTCGAGGCGAAGATCAGCTCCATCCACGTCAACGGCTGGTTCGGGGGGTACGACAAGCTCTCCACCAGCAAGCTCCTCTTCGACGAGCGCTTCGAAATCGACCTGGATCGCTCCAACCGCGAAATCGTCTTCGTCGGCGACTCGCCCAACGACGCGCTCATGTTCGCGTACTTCCAGAACTCGGTCGGCGTCGCCAACGTGCGGCGCTTCGAAGACCGGCTCGCGGCGGCGCCGAAGTACGTCACCCAGGCGGCAGCGGGAGCGGGGTTTGTGGAGGTGGTGGGGCAGTTGATCAGCCGCGGGTAACTCGAATTCAAGCGCCGGACTGCAGCGCGCCGGCGGATTGATTGTCCTATCCGTGGTTGAGAAAGCTACCGGAGGCAATCCACGCGGCCCTTACATGGGATCTATCCGTCTCAACGCCGAAATCGGCAAGGCGCTCACCTGGACTGCGGCAACGTCTCGTGGCTGAAACCATGCCGATGACCCCCGAAGAGTTTGGCGCATCGAGCTGGCCGCTTCGGTGTAGAGTTGCGGCATGTCTGTACTCTCCGAATCGATCGAAGAGCCCCTGGAGTTGGAAGCACGTCTCAGGCGCGCGCTCGAGCCGCGTGCGGAGGTGCTGGAAGCCTATTTGCACGGTTCGCGGGCAACCGGACGCGCGCACGCGGGCAGCGACATCGACGTCGCGGTTTACCTTGACGAGCGGCTCGTCGGCGCTTCGCCATACGGCGACGCGGCGGAGATCGCCGCTCACCTGATGCGGGAGCTGGGCACGAACGCGATCGACGTTTCGGTCCTCAACCACGCCCCGCCGGTGCTGTATCACCGCGTGCTGCGCGACGGACGGCGCCTGCTGTCGCGAGATCTCCGCGCCACCACCACGCGCGAAGGTTACGCACTGTCGCGCTACTGCGACTTCGTGCCGCAACTCGCCAAAATGGAGCGGGCGCGACGAGCTGCCGCCGCGCGATGACGCGCGGGCAGCCCGACACAGAAGTCCTTCGCCGGCACCTCGCGGCGCTGCGCGAGGCCCTGACCAATCTGCGCCGGCACGCCGGCCGCAGCGCGGACGAGTTGCGCGCGAACGCCGACCTGCGCTGGGCCATCGAGCGCGGTCTACAGTTGTGCGCGCAGAACATCCTCGACATCGCGACCCATCTCGCCATCGCGTCAGGCCTGGATTCGCCCGACTACGCCACCGCGATCGATCGGTTAGCGGAGCTGTCGGTGCTGCCGGCGAGCTTCGCGTCGCGACTGCGGCCGATCGCCGGATTTCGCAACGTGCTCGTGCACGGCTACCTCCAGGTCGATCTGAAGATCGTCGAGAGCGTGCTCAAGG
>DATDGA010000193.1:0-5314 GCA_036522335.1 Burkholderiales bacterium | reverse complement strand
GTAAGCGCTGGTCGCCCAAAGGTCGATCCGGTTGGGATCGTCCCGATTGAGCACCAGCCGCGGGGGGTTCAGGCTGTCGACGCTCACTTCGCGCAGGTCGGTGACGCCCTTGCCCATCAGGTACTCGATCTTGGCGTCCTTGGCGACGACGCCCACCCGGTACCTGCGCGCGTCCTCCACTGTTTTCACGTTACCGGCGAAATCGCCCTTGCCGATCAGCACCCACTTGTTCGTCGCAATCGGCCCGATCCAGAAAAACAGCCGCTCGCGATTATCCAGCCGCACGGTCGAATACAGACAGGTTTCCTTGTCGGCCTGCACGGCGATATAGGCTTTTTCCCAGGGCATGGACTGGATCTCCAGCGCGATGCCGCTTCGCTTGCCGAGCTCGGAAACGATCTCGGTCGATAGGCCTACCACCTTCCCCTGTTCCGTATAGTTGAACGGAGGGTTCTCCTCGGTCAGAAGCTTCAGTGCATGGGCGGCCGACGCGACCATCGTCAGCCCGAACGCGAGGAGAAAAACGTCGGCGATCGAGCGTCGGATCATGGCGGGCTCCGAACTTGGTGAGAGGCCAATTCTATACCGGGCGGCAGCGTTCGAACCCGAGGATCGCTTCTTCAGCGCCGCCATTTCCCCTGGTTCTGCGCGAAGGCGGGGGTATCCTTTGTCCTGGAGAAGCGAGCATATCAATTGGACGAGATCGTAATGCGGTCGATGCTCAAGTGGCCGGACGTGCCGGCGGTGTACGGCTGGCTCTCGCTCGACCGGCGCGGAAACTGGATGATCAAGAGCGTCGCGGGGCGCTTCGAGCGCGTCGCCAATGCGGCAGTGCGTGAGTTCATCGGCAGGAACTACGCGGCCGACGGCCAGGGCCGCTGGTATTTCCAGAACGGACCCCAGCGGGTGTTCGTCGCGCTCGACTACACGCCCTGGGTCTACCGGCTCGACGACGCGGGGAAACGCCTGATCGCCCACACGGGCGCAGAGCCGCAGGCGTTCCGGGCAATGTTTCTCGACGATGGCGGCGCGCTCCTTCTTGAAACGGAGCTCGGCATCGGCGTGCTCCTCGACCGCGACCTCTCTGCGGTTCTCGAAAGCCTCACCGACGAGGGCGGTCGGACCGCCGAGCGGATGCTGGAGGAGGTCGCGAAAGGCGCTGGTGCACGGGCGATGCTGCATGGCAAGAACGTGCCGCTCGCTTCGATTTCGGCCGCGGACGCGCCCCGCCGGTTCGGCTTCGTGGCACGGCCCGCGCCCCAGGCCGGTGAAGCGGAGTGCTAGCCAGGCGGATGTAACGAGGTGTAAAAGATCAACGTGGCGGGCCGGGTCGGCGTTAGACTTTCCATGAACCAGGACTCGGAAAATCCGTGAGCCGGATGAACAAGACGGTCGCATTGCTGCTCGGTCTCGCTCTCCTCGCGGGCGCGGATGCCGTGTTCGCACGCGGCGCCGGCAGTGGCGGAGGTCATGGCGCGGGCGGCGGAGGTCATGGAACGGGCGGTGGAGGGCATGGCGCGGGCGGAGGACACGCTGCTCCCCCGGGTGGGCACGGAGGGCATCCGGGCGGCATGACCGGCGGCCCTCATCCTGGCGTCGGCGTTCCTCCCGGACATTTCGTCGGACGGCCTCCCGTGGGCGTTCGCCCGCCGGTCGGGCATCCTCCTTTTCATCGCACGGTGGTGGTCGGTGGCGCGATCGTGGTCGGTGCGTACTATCCCTACTATCCCTACTACCCTTACCCCTACTACCCTCCGATGTACGCACCGCCGCCGGCCTATATCGAGCAGGGGACGGGCCCCTATTACTACTGCCCGGATTACGGCGACTACTATCCCAGGGTCGCCACTTGTCCTTCGCAGTGGATGCAGGTCTACCCCGCCCAGGGCGGCTACCCGAACTGAGCGGCCGTCCGCAAGAACATTCCCTGAACATCGCCCTGCCTGATCGCGCGGTTGCGCCTGCCGTGACGGTCGGGCTACCATGCGCCGGGGGAGGGCTGCCCATGACGGACGATGCGACGCCGAGCGCGCCTCAATACGTAGGTTTCTGGAAGCGCCTGTTTGCCTTTTTCATCGACTCGTTTGTCCTTATCGCGGTCATCATTCCGCTGCTCCTGGCGGTTTACGGCAGCCAATATTTCGCTCGCACCGAGCCGGGCTTCGTCGGTGTCTGGGACGTCCTCATCCAGGTCGTGCTGCCGATAATCGCGGTAATCGTCTTCTGGCGCTACCGCGGCGCCACGCCCGGAAAGATGCTGCTCTCCGCGAAGATTGTCGACGCCGAGACTCTCGGTGCCCCCTCGACGGGGAAGTTGGTCGGACGGTACTTCGCGTACTTTCTGTCCTGTATCTTCATGCTCGGGTTCATCTGGATAGCCTTCGACAAGCGCAAGCAGGGCTGGCACGACAAGCTCGCGGGCACCGTGGTGATCCACGACGAGGACGAGTGAGCCTGCGAGAAGGAGGATAAATGAGCTGGGGATTCTGGATTCTCGTCGGCATCGTCGTTGCGGCGGTCGCGTGGCTGATCTCGATCTACAACGGACTGGTCGCCCTGCGCAACCGCTTCAAGAACGCGTTCGCGCAGATCGACGTGCAATTGAAGCGACGCTATGACTTGATACCGAATCTCGTCGAAACGGCAAAGGGCTACATCAAGCACGAGCGCGAGACGCTCGAGGCGGTGATTGCGGCGAGGAACACCGCCCAGAGCGCGAATCAACTGGCGGCGGCCAATCCAGCGGATGCCGACGCGATGAAGAAAATGGCGGCCGCCGAGACCGGCCTTTCCGGCGCGCTGGGGAAACTCTTCGCACTGTCGGAGGCCTACCCGGATCTCAAGGCGAACCAGACCATGATGCAGCTCTCCGAGGAGCTCACCAGCACGGAGAACAAGATCGCCTTTGCGCGGCAGGCCTACAACGACGAGGTCATGAGCTACAACACGGCGATCGAGAGCTTCCCCGGCAACTTCGTCGCGGGCTTCGGCGGCTTCAAGGAGGCGACGCTGCTCGAATCGACCGAGGCGCCCGAGGAGCGCAAGCCGGTCAAGGTCTCGTTCACCTAGTCTACGGGCGGAAGCCGCGCCGCTCCGCCCGCGATACGAATCGCGGGTCGCCAGACTCATGAACTTCTTCGAGGAACAGCACCGCGCCCGGAGTCATACCGCGCTGATGGCGGTGATGTTCGTTCTGGCCGTTGCCGGGATCGTGCTCTCGATCAACGTCGGCGGCGGCTATATCTATCTCTACGCCACAGGAAAGCCGTTGTGGCCCGCGCTCCGTGCGCTCGCGGCGGTGCCGCACTCGGCCTACTGGGTCACGAGCGCGGTGGTGCTCGGGGCGATCGCATGGGGGACGCTCACTCGCACTTACGAGCTCTCGGGCGGAGGCGCCGCGGTGGCGCAGATGGTCGGTGCCGGGCGCATCAAGCGTGACACGCAGGACGCGGCTGACCGGCGCCTGCTCAACGTCGTCGAGGAGATGGCGCTCGCCTCGGGCGTGAGCGTGCCGCAGGTGTACGTCATGGAGGGCGAGCATGCGATCAACGCCTTCGCCGCCGGTTTTTCGCCGAACGAAGCGGCGGTGATCGTGACTCGCGGCACGCTCGAGCAGCTCAGCCGCGACGAGGTGCAGGGCGTGATCGCGCACGAATTCAGCCACATCCTGAACGGCGACATGCGCCTCAACATCCGCCTCCTCGGCGTGATCTCGGGCATCGTGCTGATCGGCGCGGCCGGAGGCTTTCTCATGCGCATCGGTCAGGGTGGCAGCGGCAGCCGCGGAGACGCCCGGCTTTTTCTCGTCGGCCTGCTGGTGTGGCTCATCGGGTCGGTCGGCGTATTCGCGGGCCGGCTGATCAAGGCGATGATCTCGCGCGAGCGCGAATTCCTCGCCGACGCCTCGGCGGTGCAGTTCACGCGCAATCCCGAGGGCATCGGCGGCGCGCTGTTGAAGATCAGCCAGCACGGCAGTGCCGTCGCCCAGCGCAACGCCGAGGAGCTGTCGCACATGTGCATCAGCGTACCGGTCGAGAACTTCTTCGATTTCGACTGGTTCAGCACCCACCCGCCGCTCGAGCGGCGCATCGCGCGCGTCATGGGGCCGGCGGGCGTCCGGATCCTCCACGATCGGCAGTTGCGCGCACCGGCTGCGGATACCGATGCCGCCACCGCAGCGAGGGCCGGCTCGCGCGAAGCCGCGCCGCTTCCCGAAGGCATCGTGGCGATGGCTGCGGGCGGGGCGGCAGGTTCCGCGCAAGGCGGGCTGCGCACCACGTCGTCGGCGGTGCTCGCGAGCGTCGGCAAACCCACCACGGAGCACGTCGAGGCGGCGCGCGGCGCCATGGACCTCATCCCCGGCGACATTCGCATCGCGATCGGAGCCGAGGCAGGCGCGAAGGCGGCACTGTTCGCGCTGCTCCTCCGAACGGGCGACGCGCGCTCACAGCGTCTGGACCTTCTGAAACGCGAAGCCGGCGATGCCGTGGCGGCGCAGGCCGCGCGCTTCGCCGATGCGCTGCAGCGGCTCGACGTGCGCGTGCGCATCCCTCTGCTCGAGCTTGCGATGCCCGCGCTCAGGACGCTCGCTGCGCCCGAGCGCGACAAGCTGCTGAAGATCGTCATGGGTCTCGCCGAGGTCGAGCACCGGATGACGCTTGGGGAATTCGTGCTGCTGACGCTGTGCAGGCGCTACCTCGGCCCGGAAACGAAAGGCGCGCCGCCGGTGAAATTCGGCAGCATCGAATCGGTTGCCGCCGAGTGCACCGTCGTGCTGTCGTTGCTGGCGCATGCCGGCGCGGGCGGAATGCCGGCATTCGACAAAGGCATGGCTGCTCTCGATCTGCGGGGCGGCGTGCTGCGTGCGCCCGCCGAGCTCGACTTCGCCGCGGTCGAGAACGCGCTCTATCGCCTCAAGCTGCTTGCCCCGTTGAAGAAGCCGCTGCTCGTCAAGGCATGTCTCGAGACGGCGATGGCCGATGGTAAACTCTCGATCGTCGAAGGCGAGCTGCTGCGCGCGGTCTGCGCGACGATCGATTCGCCGCTGCCGCCTATTCTCGAAACTGAGCTCGAAACCGAGCTCGAAACCGAGCGCTGAACCGCGGAGGCCGGCGCGTGACTCGTGGCTGTTCGAATGCAAGGCCTCGACGTAGCGCTGTACCTGCCGCTTCCAGGAGAAATCCTGCGCCATGCCGTTTTGCACCAGGCGCCGCCACGCCCCTTTGTGCTGGTAGAGATCGAGCGCCCGGTTGATCGCCCAGCTCACCGCCTGCTCGTTGTAGTCGTTGAACACGATGCCGGTCCCGGCGCCAGT